>JAZGEP010000267.1:0-17679 GCA_036478815.1 Methylococcales bacterium | reverse complement strand
AAAAATGGAAGAACTGTTTCGTAAGATGTTTTTGTTTCCAGAGCAATATCTTGAATCAGTTTATCTTTGTCATGTTGGCAATCTTGCAAACCGCCGAGAACTCGTTGCAGAAAAATAAATTCAGAGGCAACGTCCTTATATCCCAGATTGGAGGCTTTAGAAAATTGTCGTTGATCTAAACACTCATCGATTTTGTCCAAAGCTTCTCTAAGTTGTCCGACCGCTTGAGCAACGCCACAAACCCCTATGATAAGAATTTCATCAACAGTCTCAATTGCTTCAGGCATCCCATCAAGCAGAGAGTTAATTTTCCTTGTTAGCTGTGCTTTTGCGAAACGTTCCTCCCCGTTTTCTAGCCCTTCAAACGGGTGAGAAGTAACAACAACGGTTGTCTCTTCCTTTTTTTTCTTGTCTGTCATGCTAATGCGTTCAATCCATGTTTTTTTATGATATTGATTAAGCGTAGAGCTGGTCCACCTGGTTTTTTAACCCCACGCTCCCAGTCAGAGACAAGGTTTTTTGATACATTGAGATACATTGCAAATACTGGTTGTGAAACATGCTCACGTTCACGTAAGTCACGTATGGACTGTGGTTCAACGTCTTCAATCGTTTCAAGACATGCTTCATCAAAATTACGCATTGTTTTCTTATCAATGATTTCAGCACGATGGAGGGATTCCATTGATTCATGAAGGGCTGCAAAGGCTTCTGATTTATATTGTTTAGACTTGCTCATTGTTCAATCTCCGTTAATTCACTTGTTTTCAATAGCTTGTCAATTTGCTCGTTTGACATACTCAAATATATTTCAGCGGATTCTTTGTAATATTTTAGTTCGTTTTCCTTTAGGTTTTCTCGCTCACTTTTAGCAAATCCATAAACAAAAAAGGCTTTATCACCTTGCTTAAAAATCACAATAGTTCGATACCCGCTAGATTTTCCTTGTCCTTTCCGAGCTATACGTTGTTTAATTATGTTGCCGCCAAGATCGGCATCAATCAGACCATCTTCAGCTCTAGTAATCGTATCGACTAACATTTGATCGGTTATTTTCTCCCGTCGTGCAAAGCGTTGAAACCAAGTATTTTTATAAATATGCAACGTTTTTCACTTTCTAAGTTTAAGTACCTTACTTTAAAAATATAACACTATGTGTGATATTACAAGTAAAAAATATTTTATTGACTAAAATCAAAAAACGCTGATAAAGTGAACAGATGTCCAATGAACTGTTCAGTTATCTGTATCTACGAGGTATCGATAGATTGTCGCTTTGGATACCGTATTCTTTCATCAAACTTTAGTGGTAACTACTCACTCCATAAAGCAAGCTTTCTCAGCCAGAGCCATTTGAGTAGCAATAAGAGGATTGTAACAACTATGCACTTTTCTTTTTCAGGTGAATCAGTAACAGCGAAACTGCTGCCGGTGTAATCCCTGGAATTCTTGCTGCCTGCCCCAGAGTTTCTGGCTTCTGAAACAACAGTTTCTCTTTGACTTCTGAGGATAAACCACCCACTAGCGAGTAATCGATATTGGCTGGTAGTTTAAGATCTTCATAGCGCTTGGCTTTTCCTATTTCTTGTTGCTGGCGGTCAATATAGCCTGCATATTTCGCCTGAATTTCAACTTGTTCCAGCGCTTGTAAATCTGTTTGTTCGGAAACGACAGCTGATATTGCTTTCAGTTTTTCCATGGTCACTTCAGGGCGACGCAGAAATTCCATCAGACTGGATTCCTTGGTCAACTTAATATCAAACGCTTGCTCAATGTCTCCAACCAGCGGGTCTTTTGAAGTATTGGCAGCTGGATTCAAACGGGTTGAGTTGAAATAGTGTTGCAATGTTTCTATGGTTTCCAGCTTTTGCTCAAATCGGTTTAATCGCTGCTGATCAACCAAACCAAGCTCAAAACCTTTTGCGGTCAGACGTAGGTCAGCATTATCTTCGCGTAAGATTAATCGGTATTCTGCACGGCTGGTAAACATTCGATATGGTTCTTGAGTACCACGCGTAATCAAATCATCAATCATCACACCCATGTATGCCTGGTCGCGTCCAGGACACCATGCCTCCTGCTCTTTACTGGCTAATGCCGCATTCAGTCCGGCTATTAAACCTTGCGCTGCGGCTTCTTCGTATCCAGTTGTGCCATTAATCTGTCCTGCAAAATACAAACCCGGCATCGCTTTGGTTTCCAGCGAGGATTTAAGACCTCTTGGATCAAAATAATCATATTCAATGGCATAACCAGGACGAGTTATTTGTGCGTTTTCAAAACCGGGTATTGAATGGATTAGTTGTTGCTGTACATCAAAAGGCAAACTGGTTGATATGCCATTTGGATAAATTTCTGTGGTATTCAGCCCTTCAGGTTCGACGAAAATCTGGTGTGAGTCACGGTCAGCAAAGCGCACGATTTTGTCTTCAATGGATGGACAATAGCGTGGGCCAGTACCTTCAATCACACCAGAATACATTGGCGAACGATCTAAACCGCCGCGGATGATGTCATGGGTTTGTTGGGTGGTTCGAGTGATATGGCAGTGAATTTGTTCTGGGTGCTGACTGGCATTGCCCAGAAATGAAAAAACCGGCACGGGATCATCACCAGGCTGGCTCTGCATCAGATCGTAATTCAACGTATTACCATTTAAACGTGGCGGTGTTCCGGTTTTAAGTCGACCCACTGCAAACGGTAATTCGCGCAAACGATGCGCCAAAGCCACAGACGGAGCATCACCGGCACGCCCACCGGGTTTGTTTTTCAAGCCAATATGAATGCAGCCATCGAGAAAAGTGCCAACCGTTAATACAAGCGCATCTGCCCGATATGACAATTCCATATCTGTGATACAACCCACTGCACGTCCATTCTCGACAATTAAATCGGCAACTGACTGCTGCATAATGTGTAGATTTGGCTGGGTTTCAAGCGTTTTTCGAACCTGTGTTTTATACAAGCTGCGATCAGCCTGGGCTCGTGTTGCGCGAACAGCCGGGCCTTTGCTTGAATTTAAAATACGGAAGTGAATCCCTGCATGATCAATCGCTTGCGCCATAATCCCACCCAGGGCATCGATTTCCTTCACCAAATGGCCTTTACCGATACCACCAATTGCAGGGTTACAACTCATCTGACCCAGTGTTTCTATATTCTGGGTGAGTAATAAGGTTTTTACGCCAGTCCGGGCAGCAGCCAGCGCAGCTTCGGTTCCGGCGTGTCCGCCACCGATGATAATAACGTTGTAATGTTGGGTTGTATTCACAATATTTCTCAGATTGGTAACTACTCAGCTTACCCTCTATTTTGCTCAATAGCTGCGTTGAAAGTGCTCATTTATACCTATAAACTCCGCGCTTTCGCCTTGCTCTTGAGCAAAATAGAGGGCAATCTGAGTAGTTACTCAGCTTGTACAATTAGAGTTTGTAGACTTCATGATCATGTTTTCAATATGGTTTTAATTGCCTTTTGTGCGGCATTAAACGAAAACCATTGCTCCACATTCTTCAATCCATTTTTCGATAGTTTATTCCATAATTTGCTATCGTTATAGAGATCGATTACCGATTGTGCAAATTCAGTTTCTGTGTCTGCAATCAGGATATCATGACCGTCTCTTGCATACATCCCTTCTGCTGCCACAGAGGTTGCGACAACAGGTTGCCCATAACTCATACTCATGTTGACCTTGCCTTTTACGCCAGCACCGTAACGCAAAGGAGCAACCGCAATTCTACAATCATTCACAAACGGCTCGATATCTTCAACATACCCATGAAAGCTCACTCCATGACCATGCAATGCTTCCACTTCCTTGGTCGCCTTGCTGCCAATAATGTGCAACTGAATATCCAGTTGTTGGCGTATTAACGGAAAAATCTCTGTGGAAAACCACACCACGGCATCAACATTGGGTGGATGTTGATAGCCGCCAACAAACATAATGTCACGCCGCTGACGATAGGTTTTTCCGCGTCCATGAAGATGATGAATATTAGATAACACCTCGACACGAGCATCTTTTATTTCTTTCTTTAAAAATTCTTTTTCATAGGAAGAAACCACGAGTGTGATATCTGCTTGTTCAATAATATCAAGTTCTTTAGTGCGCGTCTTTTCAGCGGCTTCTGCCAACACTTCACTGTTTTCAAACTCGGCAAGACGTTGCTCGCGTAAATAATGTAAATCGACTGTATCAAACACGATGGTCGCTTTTGGGCAATATTGCCGAATCATCGGCATCACTGGCTCAGCAATATAGTAGCGGCTGACAATGACCGTATCAAAATATTTGCCTTTGTCTTTCAGATAATCAAGCGGTGTTTTCACATGCGGATGATAAATACACTCGACACCTGTTTGTTGCAGTGCCGATGCATACGATCCTCCATGTGCCATGTTTTCTGCCATAAAACAAACGTGATATTCCAGTTTTAGCAGAATCTCGATTAGATTAACCATGCGTAATGAGCCTGAATCCTGATCCGGAGTCGGTATACAAGCGTCGTAAATCAACACACGCTTAGGTTGTCTACGCAAACGACACAGTTCGATATCAACTCCTGACTGGGGTTGTAGTTTTAAGGCTTGCTGCCACTTGTCCTGAAATTTCTTCTGGTTAACCAGCTGATATTGTTTGGTTCCCGAGGATAAATCAGTACCTGAAGTGACTCCTTCAAAATGGGTCACTATGGATGCAGGCTGATAATAAACACGCTTTCCTTTCGCTCTAACGGCAAAAGCCAAATCAGTATCTTCATAGTATGCAGGTTTATAACGTGTATCGAATCGGTTCAGTTGTTCAAATAAATGTTTACGGATAATAATGCTTGCTCCACTGCAATAATCAACTTCACGCACAAAGTTATATTGAGGTGCATCCGCATGCTCATTGCGGCCATAATTCCATCCAGAAGCATCAGCAAAAACAATACCACCAGCTTCCTGCAAGCTACCATCAGGATAAACCAGTTTACTGCCAACAATACCGGCATCTGGAAATTGCTGAAAAACATCCAATAAGGAATCAAGCCAGTCTTCTTGAACCACCGTATCGTTATTAAGGAATAACACATAGTGACCTTGTGCTAATTCAGCGCCCTGATTACAGGATTCAATAAAGCCCTGGTTTTTCGCTTGCCGATGATAGCGAATACCTTGAACCATCTGTATTTTTGAAATCGTGTCATCAGTGGAGCAATCATCAATCACAATCACTTCAAAACCATGCCTGGACTGAATTTTTGAGAGTGAAAGTAAACAGTTATAGGTATAAATAAACTGGTTGTACACCGGAATCACGATAGAAACTTCCGGCGTCTGACTGGTGTTGATAGTGAATGGTGTCAGTGTTGTTTGCAACTTGACAACAGGTTTCGCTTCTAGCGGCTTAATACGATGGTTTAGCTTATGGTAAACAACAGACAAAGTGCCTCTAACTCCACGCATACCCAGGCTGCGCTTGATTCTTTTCGGATAAGTATTAATTTGAGTGAGCTTAAAATTAAGTTTGTTGTGTGTGTCTGCCAGCAATTGTCTGCACTCATGTAACCATGTGAATATCGTCAACAAGTAACGCTTAGAGACCCGTATCAGTTTTTGCGTATAATGAATCCATCGAGGTTGAGCATCTTTTAGTTGTTTGTTTTCATTTTTAAAATGCTCAATTGCTGATGTTAATTGTTCCACATGAGCTTGCAGTTTCAATGCCCACGCAGTGCGCTCATCAATTAACTTGCCTTGCTCTGAAATAATAATTTCCTGGTTTTTAAATTCTTGACTGAATTTCAGTGTTTGCTGGACAGGTTTTGGATTGAGTTGCTGGCGGGGTAATGTCACCACATAGTCTGAATGATATTCAGTGCTGTGCGGTAATAGCTGGAGATATTGACTAACGACTTGTTGCTCATCTGGTTGTGAAACAGCGACCAGGTTTTTTCTTATCGCTGCCAGTTGCTGCGAATCCTGTGAAAGCTCATCTAATAAATTGACCAGCTTGTCACTCTCAGTTTGAATAATAAAACCAGTTTTACCATCCTCAACGCGTTGCTTCAAAGCGCCATATGGAGTAACGATAACCGGGATTCCCGCCTGAAACATTTCTGACAATGTATAACTGAACGTCTCTGATACAGCTGAGAGCAGCAATGCCACATCAGGTTGATAATGTTGTAATAAGGCTTGCAGTTCAGAGGCTTGGTAATGATCCACGATCTCGATATTGGGATAGCGATGGTAATCATCATGATTGTTACCAGCCCCCAGAAACACTAAACGATAGTGCGTGAGTCTCGACAAACATGAATCGAGTAATCGTTTCCCCTTCGGATACCCCATTCTCCCTGGAACAAGAATAGTGAACTGTGATTTATTACGAGTATATTTAATCGGAGCAAACTGTTTAATGGCATGTGGTATCAATTTAATCTTTTGATAGCCAGTGTGATCTGATATTTTTTGCACATTATCAACCACAGATTGATCCGGTGCGACTAATACAACATTATCCTTAGTGTATAACTGCTCTAAAGAGTGTTGCCAATCTTCAAGTTGTTGTGCATCGATTCCACCAAATGGCTCTCGAGTACTTTGTTTTAAAGCTTGCTGTAAATCAGACTTTGTCAGTTTGTCTTTGTCGAGAGTCGCAAGTAATGCTGGCCAATGCGGAAAATAATCGTGGAAAATACGTATGGTTGGCAAACCAGTGCGTAAACAATCCATACTGTGTCCTATCAATGTCGAAACAAAGATTGTCTGCACATTATAGGTTTGTAGCACCTCAGCCAGCAGTCGCTGATACTCCACATGTTCAATAACTGTTGATGCAATCGGTATACAGAGATCAAAATGGGCTATTTCAATACCTTGAGTTCCTCCCAGCAACAGTGAAAATTGCTCACCATAACGTTGTCTGGAATAATCCCCCGTACTTTTCAACACCAGATGATTCAATTGGGTATCAGCCGCACAAAAGTCATTCACCCATTTCTGAACACCGCCACCCCAATCCATACAAGTGTGTAACACCACTGGTTTAGCATCCAGTCTTAACCAACCTTCAGGTAGATTACATTGCTCAAGATACTCATTGAGTTGGTAGTGTAAGACCACTAAAGGATGGCTTGGTAATGGTGTCTGGTTTTTTATTTTTGGCAGGTTGGTTGGTTTAAGTGTTTTGCTTCGTGCTGCTCGCTGCACAAGCAAATGATCACAAGCAATGCGCAAAGTTGAGTATTCATTATCAAGCAAATGTTCAAGCTCAATGTGTTGTTCGGAAACCTTGACAGCAAAACAGGCTGGATTAATTTGATCGGTATAAAACCAGCTGGTTTGCAGCTGTAAATGATAGATCAATTGATCCAACACTTGAGTCGTGCCGTTAAACACCATCCCCTCTGCCAAAGGAGTTAGTTGATAAATTCTGGTCGTTAAAGCAGAACAAATGACTGCCTTGTGCTCAGCATTCAATGTAGCCAGCAAACGTGTTAACCAATGTTCTGGGAGTACACATTGAGCATCAATAAAAACAACAACTTGATCCTCTCTTCTAAGCTTTTTCTGTACTGCAATGAATAAAGATTTATTCAGTGTTTTGGTTTCAAATAGCGTCAGTTTTCCATCAAAACCATGATTCAAGTCAAGATTGTCTGAAGTCGTGTTGTAAGCAACAATATGGATTTGTTTGGTATCAGAATTATTCATATCAACTATTTGAATGTATCGCTAATGCAGAATGACTGAGACAGCTTAGGAACGTGCATGGAATAACTTGAATATTTTGACTTGTCTTTTTGCTCCTGACTAAGCGATCTCAATCGTTTCGTCAGAAACAAAAATCCTGCGCCATCATTGTTCAAGTTATTCCATGCACGTTCCTTAATGTCATTGTTTAAATTGATATTTTCATCTCTTCGAATTCCATAAAGACACAAACAAATACACATTAGCCCAAACCACCCTTCAATTGCTAAATTAATGAGCTGGTATTTTATACTGGAACTTCCTAAACTCTGTATTTTTCTTTCAATGTCTATAGAGTGTCTTACCGCAATACCGCATCCAGTCATTATTGATTACTTTAAATCAAGCCATGACTTACTCTTTTCTTGGTTTTGTCATTACATTAATGGATAGGCTTGGATCTTCGTTTAACGACGCGTGGTTGATTTGGCCGTATCCATTTACCGACTTCAGTTTCAGTCATCGCCATTGATAAAGGATAAAACAATTCCCTTAATCCAAGTTTGCCGACCTAACTAAAATAGTCAAATAAAAACAATATTTTAAAAAAATTTTGCCCGAATGAAGCTAAAAAATTTATTTAACTCATTTTTATTGGGATATTATGAGCTGATCGGCAAACCTGGGCTAAGGTCTCCACTTCGGCTTCCTGATTTTTCGCTATTCTATACCAGAATCATTCTTAAAATAATTATCCTGAAAATCAAGAAGACCAGATCACAAACAAGTAATTTATTCGAGAAGTCATCATGCTACATGTTGTTGTTGGAATCCTGACAAATAATCAGTCTGAAATACTGATTACACAACGTCGTCGCGGAACTCACTTGGCTGGCATGTGGGAATTTCCGGGAGGTAAGCTGGAGCCAGAAGAAACAAGAATCCAAGCCTTATCACGGGAATTACATGAGGAATTAGGCGTTGAAATGACACAGGCTGAACCCTTGATCAGAATTCGTCATCATTATCCCGAACGAGATGTGTTGCTTGATGTTTGGAAAGTCACTCAATACGTGGGACAGCCATATGGTCGGGAGCAACAACCACTGCAATGGGTATTACCAGAACGTTTACACTTATTCAATCTTCCACCTGCAGACAAACCCATTGTGAAAGCGTTGTCGCTGCCGGATTATTATGTGATCCTTGACGCGGATAACCAATCCCCAGCCGATCTTTATCAACAGTTGCAAGATAACTCCGCGAACCAGTGTTCTGTATTTCTGCTCAGAAGTAAATCGCTTGACTCAGTACACTATTGTCGTTTGGCAAGAGATTTAATCGAGTTGTCCAGGCAACTGCATGTAAAAGTCTTATTGAATAGCTCTGTTAATCAAGTGACCGAATTGGAAGCGGCTGGATTACATTTATCTGCACAAGCAGCGTCACTTTTGAAACAACGTCCATTGACACAAAAATTTTTGTTGGGCGTATCTTGTCATAACAAGAGTGAGTTACAGGCGGCTCAACGACTGGATGCTGATTTTGCGCTATTATCACCGGTACAGCACACACAATCGCATCCTTCTTCTACACCTTTAGGTTGGGATCAATTCTCTAAGCTGGTTGATCAAGTCAATGTTCCGGTTTATGCTTTGGGAGGGCTTGCGATTGCTGGTCTTGCTAAGGGAAAACACTGTGGCGCACAAGGATTGGCTGGAATATCTGCTTTTCAATAATAAGGTGGTTTGACGTAATAAAGTTACCAAGATTGCGCAGGATTTTTGTTTCTGACCGAACCATCTCAAAAGGCGCATAGTCATTCTACGCAACGATTGAGATGGTTTGGTCAGGAGCAAAAAAACAAGCAAGGTTGGTAACTTTATTTCGTCAAACCACCTAACTACTCAGCTTGCCCTCTAGTTTGTCCAATCGCTGTCTGGAAAGTGCTCATTTACACCTGTAAACTCTGCGCTTTCGCCTTGCTCTTGAACAAACTAGAGGGCAATCTGAGCAGTTACCTTTCAATAATCATCTGGCTCTGAGGGCTGCCCGGTTATTCTGTGACCTTCAGATGCCCAATCTCCAAGATCAATGAGTTTACAGCGTTCACTGCAAAATGGACGATATTGCTGGGATGGTATCCATGGCACCGATTTCTGACAGATCGGGCATTGGACGGTTTTGGCAATTTTGTCAGTACTCACAGCAAGCATTTAGTTAAATGGAAATCAATATCATGATTAATTTGCAGTGGGCGTTGATTAATATCATTGCTTAAAAAGCGCACTGTAAACCGATGTTTTCCACCACTGATTTCAGCAAATACTGGAAACCTCTCTTCAATGCTGACACGGATTAACTGATAAGGGCGAGTTTGATCCAGTGTCGCCTGAAAAAAACCAGCAGTGGCGAGCACCTCTTCCGGAACAGAACTTTCTCGCACCATACTGAGAATTAAATCAATCCCTTGCTGAAGCGCTGATAACGATTCAAGCCAGTTTTCGATATCACCACGACGCTGACGATCAGGCTGTTCCAGCCATCGATGATATAAAGGCAAGTCAAAAGCACATTTACCGCCAGCTATCGGTGTTCTTAATGCGATTGATTGAAAGAAATCCTGCTTAAAAAGGATTGAACCAATTTTACCTTTGGTTGCTGATAAATCGTAGCGCACAGAATTAACTTTATTTTGTAAATCCCCTAACGCAGATGTATCAACATGCTGGTTTTGAGCCAGCTTTCCTAGCAGTACAAAATTGCGATCAAGCTCTTTCAATAATTCAGACTTGACATCATTACGGCTAAGGATGGTTAATATTTCCAGCAATGTATCTATTAATGCACGTGCTTCCCAACGGCTGGTACCTTGTTGAAAATAGTTTACCTGGAGAAACAATTGCTCCAGGCGCAACAACAGTCGGATACGCTCGGTTAACGGGAATTCAAAATGGATGATATCGCTCAAGACAGGTTAGCCGCTTGTTTGTGAGATAGAGAGATAGAGATTGTGCAATTTTTCCACATCTTTCACAAGGGTTGATGTGGTTTGTTGTTGATTTATAATGACATCATTTGCCAGTTTCAGTCTGTTTTCCCGGTCAGACTGCTGCAAGATGATACGTTTGGCTTCTTTTTCGCTGAGATTGTCGCGCTGAACAATGCGTTTAATTTGCGTTGCTGGTGAACAATCAATCACTAACACACGATCAAATAACTCAGCAGAGTTTGTTTCAACCAGCAAGGGAATGGATGCGATACAGTATCTGGCTGTTTGTTGTTTAAACCAGGCACTGATAGCGTCAAAGATCAATGGGTGTGTAATATTTTCCAGTGCTTGTTTATCTGTAACAGAGTTGAAAATACGTTGTTTCAACCAAACTCGATTGAGTGTGTTATCAGCGTTCAGGCTCTGCGCACCGAAATAATCAACAATTGCCTGGTATGCCGACTCTCCTGGTCTAGCCTGTTGGTGAGCAATCTGATCAGCATCAATCAATGGAATACCATAGTCTTGAAATAGAAATCCAACCGTGGTTTTACCACTACCAATGCCACCTGTCATTCCTATTTTCAACATAATACAGGTAGTTTAACAAGGTGCAATCTCTGTGTAATATCATTTATTTTTTCCGTTAGTGAAAACGCGTTACGGTTCAAGTTTGGCAAGCTGGATCGAGCTGGCACCATTGCCACGCAAACGTGCATGAAATAACATAACATTCTGGCTTGTCTTTTTGCTCCTGACGAAACGATCTCAATCATTACGTAGAACAACTACAGTAAGGCTTCCCAACGCAGCTATCCGCGAAAAAGGCGCGTGCTGGATGCTAAAATTTCATGTGCAGAGAGCATACCAAACCATTTGCTTGATCGTATCATTGGCAAGCAAATGCCATAGTACTGTATCGCAAAAGTTTCATTAAAGCGCACACCTTTCACGTAAACAGCCAGCCTTTGTGGATTTCCTAACAGTGGTTGGGTGTAGGATTAACAATCTCCATAATCGGTAATTACAGATTGTCTTCAGCTTGAACCAACCGAGTAAAACAACAAAAACGAATAACAACAGCTACGCAAAGCCACAAACATATTAAAATCCTAAATCCATCTAATTATTTAAAAGAGTAGCTATTTTACTGTAGGATGAAGATTAATAGGACAGTATTTGTCTATTGAACTAGTAGTCTGTCCGAGAATAGAAAGCCGTAGCGAGAGCTTATCAGGCTGGTGAGAAATACGGATTCACTATCAAGTCAGATAGATTGTCAATACTCTGTCACATTAGGTGGTTTGACGAAATAAAGTTACCAACCTTGCTTGTCTTTTTGCTCCTGACCAACACAATCTCAATCGTTGCGTAGAATGACTATGCGCCTTTTGAGATGGTTCGGTCAGAAACAAAATCCTGCACAATCTTGGTAATTTTATTCCGTCAAACCACCTTAACATTACACAAAAGTCTAAATTGAGAACATAACATGGAATTAGACCAACAACTCA
Source organism: Methylococcales bacterium (assembly GCA_036478815.1). Taxonomy (GTDB): domain Bacteria; phylum Pseudomonadota; class Gammaproteobacteria; order Methylococcales; family DRLZ01; genus DRLZ01. The sequence goes on along the minus strand of JAZGEP010000267.1, from coordinate 5,487 downwards.
AAGCGACAATGACAAAAATCGAGGCGCGAGTTCTTGGTTGTCTAATGGAAAAACAATTAACAACGCCCAATGTTTATCCATTGACATTCAATGCACTGATCAATGCCTGCAATCAAAAAAGCAACCGTGATCCAATCATGACTCTGTCTCCAGGTGAAGTTGAGCATACCGCAAAAGAGCTTGATTTGCGTGGATTGGTACGTATTGATTATGGTGAACGCACTCATCGGGTCAGTCAGCGCTTGTCTGTGACTTATCAATTGGATGACAAAAAGCAGGCCATTTTGACTGTTTTGATGCTGCATTATCCACAAACTTTGAATGATATCCGCAGACGCACTGAACGCATGGTTGAATGGTCTGATGGTAGCGAAATCGAGCTTATCTTACTGGAATTCATTGAGCAGGAACCACCATTGGTGATTTTAATCCCCAAAGGCGAAGGGCGTCGCGAGGATCGTTACGCACAAACGTTATGTGGAAAAATTGATCCAAGCGAACTGGAAATAATCAAGACCTCGTCCACATCACCGTCAAGCAGGCAAATGGATAATGATCGACTGACAGAACTGGAAAAACGTGTGGCTGTTCTGGAAGAAGCACTGGAAAAGTTGCAATCTAATTCCTCCTGATTCTACTTTGTTACATTAAAACGGATATTACACAAATATATTTCTGTAGGGTGTGTTGCACGCACCAATCGGTGTTGCTTTGCCCATTTGTTATCGTAATGGTGCGTACAACATCCTACATTAAATAATCTGACAAAGTAGAGCTTAATCACTCTTCGAGAAAATGTTGCGCCTAAGGGGCCACTGACGCCTAACTTTTTTATACTTTCATTAGCGATTCAATACTGGTATTGTTGAGCTATTGCTAGCTGTTGGTATATCCTTATTTATTGTCAGGTTGAGAACATCGTCACTGTAACCAAAGTTATCCTCGCTATCTATAAAATATATTTCACTTAATTGATATAAATTCAGGTGAACCTAATATGTTTAAAAGACAGAAGAAATATCACATTGTTATCATGTCCTTACTTGTTATTGGATTAGTATCTTGCTCATCAGCACCACCGGTCTATATTTCTAGCTCACCAATATCGTCTTCACAATCATCAACACAAAGGAAAGTTGGTACTGCTATTTTGTCAGCCAGCCGATTCTATGAAGAGTGGAACATTCGTAAAGTACGTCCTGGAGAAATGAAGGCTATATTGAGCTATGGAGAGCATACAGCAACGGCATCGATTCCATACGACGCTAATAATTTCCATATTATTTACCAAAGCAGTAACAACTTTAGTTATGACAAGGAAGACCAAACGATCCATCCTAGATATAATCACTGGGTTAAACGACTGGAGAACCGGATCCACGAGGAAATCCAATATCACTTGCAGCTTTCAGAGGAAAACCAGGAATAACATCTGAAATTTTACGCAGGTTTTTGCTTTTCAGTGTTCCAGAGATAATTGCGTCACTCACTATGCGGCTATTACTGTACCTTGAAGGCATACTAAAGTTCCACTTCAGTTGTCGATCTGCCTATTTGAAATACCAGGAGTCTGTCAAGGTTTATTGGCGATTATTAAAAGTCGATAAGCGACTATCTGCGACGTTGCACTCGTTTGCATTAGCTGAGCTAGTCCGCACTCGCGTGCCTTGCGCTGACCACTTCTCTATTCCTTCTAACCGCCAATAATATTTTGACGCAGTACTGTTTTGGATTAGTTTCTCCGTGGTTAGATCGCAACTGCGAAATTGTACTCTTTGCAGATGAAATTTTAGTATTCATAGGGCGTGCCCAGAATGCTAAAATTTCATGTGCGGAGAGTAATACACAACTGTAGTTAAAAGGACTTATTGCTCTAACAAAGCAATCTTCTGCAGTAATCCATCAGTTACGGGTTTTATCACTGGTCCTACGCCCGGAATAGCAACGACTTTGTCAACCAAAGCTTGTAACTGTGGTAAGCCTCCAGAAATAACAAGTTTTACCGGTTCTCTAGCGGCTGCTGGTAGTTTAGTCAGTATATTAGCCAACCCGCCAAGTTTTTCTGTTGCGGTATTGAGCTGTGGAATTGCTTCATTTGCTGATGCGACATCAGTGATTGAACCAAGCGAATTGGTCACAGAACCAAGAAGCACGCTCAGTTCTTCTTTAACATTAACGTTGACCTGCTGATCTTGAACAATAACTTTTGGAGGCTCTAGCACATCTTTGATGATTGTATCGGTTGTGCTTTGTGGGATTGTTGTACTTTCAGGGATTTCGATGCTGCTTTTGGAAAACTGATTATAGGCAAACCATGCCACACCACAAAGCAGAGCAAGCGGCAATAGTCTGGCAAACCATGCTCCAGCTGTCGATGTTGCTTCTTCAGCCACATCGTTAACCTCTGAAACAGTGCTTGAAGCAGTGTTTGCAATAGTATCTGATGCTGACAGCTGCTGAACAAAGCCACTGGGCATAGCAGCAGCAATATTGTCTTTCTGCCCACTAAACATGTCCATCAAACTGCTTACACTCAAGCCGCCACTCCCAAGCAATTTGCGCTTGATCACACTGAAAATTATGGGTGCCAAAACCCCCAAAAGAGACTTGCTTGAACCTCTGCCAAGTCCGCTAAATCCAGCAATTGTGCTTGCCAATGTGCCAAGAGCGTTGTTGCCTAATAGTGAGGAAAGTAAGTCAGAACCAGTCGATAATAAAGAACTTTGACTATCAGAATTCCCCAACAGATCGCCAAGGTTATCCAGAATGCCATCATCTTGTTTGTTAATAGCATCAACCATGGCATTCGCATTTGTGCTGTCCGAACCTGAATTCATCAGTCCTTCCAACAATCCTGGAATTGCACTACCAATGGCAGAACTAACTTGATTAGCATCTCCACCTAGCATGCTACTGACGTGATTCATTACTTGGTCGCTTAATTGATCCTTGATCAGATCGATAAGATTAAAACTCATAATGGATACTCCTCCTAATTATAATGTAGGAGCGATGGTTCAGTAATATCCGAAGCCTGACTTGTCTTCCAGGAGGCTGCCCAAGAATAGAAACCGTAGTGCGGGAAAAAACCCCATGATGAGTCAGCTTTTCCGATCATTTGAGGCAAATAGTGGGCCTAATTTAACGAAAATGATCGGAAAAGTTGACCAATATGGGCTTTCCCTCGCTACGGCTTCTATTCTCGGACAGCCACCTAGCTCCACAACAGAACTAGAAAAACAGTCGCCTAATCTACTATGCGCCTGTTTTTCTAGTTCTGTTGTAATACTAAAACTCACCTTTCGGTTATTACTAAATTAACGCTCCTTAGAAATCCAGTCGCCGCCCACCAGCAATGCTGGATAAGCAAATAGTATGCTTAAACGCTAAAAAGTACAATTTTTTTGCATCAAATCAACTGTTTTTTTTAAATACCAAATTATTTATACTCTTCGCACATGAGCATTTTGCATTTTGTGTGCGTGATAGTTTGTGGAGCAAGGCGGGAAATATTAGCTGTACTCACTCTACAGCAAGGTTTTCCAACGCAGGTATCCGCACTAATTTTATAAGTATCTGAGCAGAATTAATTTAACAATTTTGCGCAGGATTTTTTTCAGCTTCAAGGCGCAACAACAGGCGCATAGTGAGCTATGTAACTGTTGATGCAACGCCGAAGATGAAAAAAAAGACCAGTAAAATGTTAAATCAATTCTGCTCAGGTACTTACACAAACCGCGCGTGCACAGGATGCTAAATACTCATGTGCGGAGAGTATAAACAGTGCTTCAGAGACAAATAAGTCACGATTGTTATGATTGCAATCGTACTTGCGAGCCAAGCGTTATAGTAGGTCTTTTGGGGGCAAGCAATATGATTTTTCTCAGCAAAATACTTCAACATTCGTAACCGAGATTACCTCCAGTCTATCTTTGACATAAGAATTATTCTGTATTACACTTCCGCGCTGTTTACTAGGTGCCTGACTTTTGTTGGGTTAATCGGGAAATCGGTTCGAAGCCGACGCTGCCCCCGCAACGGTAAGTGTGTAATACTTCTATTAGAACAGTCGTATTTAGCGAATCAGGAGACCACTGCGCTTGCGCGGGAAGGTGATTCGTGAGACTAAGGAGCGAGGAATTAATAACTTCTGGAAGTTATAATTCCTCGCTCCTAACATCACACACAAGCCCGGAGACCGGCCTGGAAAACCATATTTTCGTACTGCGGAGGGCGGTATTGGAAAGGTTCCAGTGTTGGTGGTGAACGATCTCGCCACGACCCGGTATTACCTGCTCTATCGTCAATGATTTAGCAGTCTGACCATCAACTGCACCTCTCCCTGTCCTCTGTTAATAGCACTGTTAACCATTCCCGCTGGGGATTTTTCGGAGAAAGAGTAGTGAATTATTATCCCTTGTTTTACCTGTCATTAAATACGACGCTGTTGTTTAGCAGTGCTGTTTTTGCTGTAACAGCTGATAATCATGCTGTAGAGCTGGATACCATGTTTGTTACCGCAACACGCACAGCGATATCCACTAACGATGCTTTGTCAGCAGTGACTGTTATTACTCAGGAAGATATCGAGCGCTGGCAGGTGAATTCGGTTCAAGATGCGTTGCAACGTACGCCTGGTGTTAGCATTTCCAATTCTGGCGGTCAGGGAAAAGTCAGTTCAATTTTCTTGCGTGGCACTAATTCGGATCATGTGTTGGTGTTAATTGATGGCCAGCGCGCATCGTCAGCAACCACCGCCACAACCGCTATTGAACAAATCCCCATTGAATTAATTGATCGCATCGAAATTGTACGCGGGCCGCGCGCGAGTCTGTATGGCTCCGAAGCCATTGGTGGCGTTATCCAGATTTTTACCCGTCAGGCAAGCGATAAAATCAGACCTTATGTCATCGTTGGTGGTGGTACGGATCAGACTTACCGAGCAAGCGGTGGAGTTTCAGGTAGTGCTAATAACGCCTGGTTTAGCCTCAACGCCAGCCACTACCATACCAGCGGCTTTAATGCTTGCTCTGGAATTCTTAATCAAGCGGGTTGTTTTGATAACGAACCGGATAACGATGGTTATTTGCGCACGGCTGGCTCAGCTCGTGTGGGATACAAATTTGAAGATTTTATGGAAATAGAAGGCAATTTCCTGCAAACCAACGGCAATACGAAATTTGACGGCAGCTTCCAGAATCGCAGCAAATCGGTCAACCAGGTCTATGGCGGAAAACTGAAGATAATGCCAACTGATCAATGGGACATCGCCATCTCCGGTGGTCGCAGTAAAGATGAAAGTGATACTTTCAATGATGGATCATTTACCGGCTCATTCGTCACTCGTAGAATCAGCACCTTGGTACAACAGAATTATCGATTAACCGATGATCACATTTTCACCACCGGGTTTGAATACTGGGATGACAAGGTAGGCGGCACAACTGCATATGCTGAAAAAAGTCGAGATAACAAAGGCTATTTCTT
>JAZGEP010000266.1:0-8280 GCA_036478815.1 Methylococcales bacterium | reverse complement strand
CGAGGCTGTCCGAGAATAGAAACCGTAGCGAGGGAAAGTGGTTTTGCGTCCATTGTTTCGATTAAATGAGGCGAATACTTGCTGTATTGAACGAATTTAATCGGAACAATGGGCCAAAATCCGCTTTCCACAGTAGGCTTTCTATTCTCGGACAGCCTCCTAGTACAGCAAACCGCAAGTTCGACTAATAATGTGACGGTCTATATTTCCGATCGCTGTCTAGAACAAGTTTGACGTAGCCTGCTATGCCTGCGCTTGTCCGCCTTGCTCGAAAATATATCCTCGCCACATGATTAGTCGAACTTACGGTTTGCTGTACTAGTTTGATTAATCTGACAATGTATAATTATTTCACTGCAGATGAAACTTTATTATTTCAACAACATGGGATAAGCCTTGTGCCTGGGCCAATTTTGTCGCTGTATTACCTTGATGGTCTGTGAGTTGTGGATCGGCTCCATGTTCAAGAAGCAATTTGATGATGTCTTGCCTTCCAAACAAAGACGCCATCATCAACGACGTTTGACCTGCATAATTTTGGTGATTAACTCCACATTGAGTTTTTTCCACTAACCATTGTGCAACCTGTTGATAGCCTTTAAAAGCAACACTCATTAAAGCATTATTACCTTTGTTATCAAGCGCGCAGGCATTTGCACCAACTTGTAACAAGGTTTCTGCTGCCTCAATGTGACCGTTATAGGTTGCCAGTATAAATGGCGTATAATTTTTACTGTTGGTGACGTTCACATCTTTACCGTTTTGTGCATAGGTTTTGATGTCACGACTATTGCCTTCTCGTGCAGCTACAAAAATATCGATTGTTTCGGCAGCTGCTGTTTGGCTAATATTGATTACCCATAAGGCAATAATGAATATGGCTATTTTGTTCATGATCATTCCTCATCAATCCATTAAAATGCCGATGACGAAACACAGTCCATCATCGGCGTGCTGTCCTAGGAGGCTGTCCGAAAATAGAAGCCGTAGCGAGGGAAAGTGGTTTTGAGTCCATTTTTTTGATTAAATGAGACGAATACTTACTGTATTTAACGAATTTAATCGAAAAAATGGGCCAAAATCCACTTTTCCGCAGTAGGCTTTCTATTCTCGGACAGCCTCCTAGTGCTGATAACTTGCAGCCAGGCGTTTTACTTTCATTAAATTAACATTCACCATGTTTGCAATACGCTCACCATATTCAGTGTCAGCCTTATAAAGAAAACTGGTGAATATTGTACGAATTTTCTTATTCTCAACAGTTTTCAAATCGCCTGCCAAGGCATTAACCAAATGGGTTTGATCAGCTTCTGAAAATGAACGATACAAATCTCCCGCTTGTTTAAAATTCTGCGTTTTCTCAAAAGGAATTTGCTGAGTGGTTCCCGCCAATGGTGATGGGCAATATTCATACTGTTGATCATCAACAAAGCCTTCTTCACTGCGACTGGGTTGATAATTGACCGTACTGGTCTTCGCCATTGCATAACCGGCACCTTCCTGATGATGCGTATTGACTACCACTTTGGGCGCATTGACTGGCAAACTCAAATGATTAATACCTAGTCTGTAACGCTGGGTATCCGCATAAGAAAACAGTCGTCCTTGTAACATGCGATCTTCTGACGGCTCAATTCCGGGAATCATATTGCTTGGTGCAAACGCCGCCTGTTCGGTTGATTGAAAAAAGTTATCCGGTACTTTGTTAAGCGTCAATTCACCTACTTTTCGCGATGCAACCAGATATTCAGGCCAAATCTTGGTGGTATCCAATGGATTAAAATCAAATGCATTCATTTGGCTGGGTTGCAGGGTTTGAATCTGTAGATCCCAGACAGGATAGTTGCCTTTATCGATATTGGTATACAGATCCTGAGTCAGATGATTGAAATTCTTGGCCTGTACTTCTGCTGCTTGTTCAGGTGACAGTCCGTGATTCCCTTGTCGTGATTTCCAGGTGAATTTCACATAGGTTTGCTGACAATCGGCATTGGTAAATTTAAACGCATGAACACCTGAACCATCCATTTCCCGATAGCTTTTAGGAATCCCTAGCGGAGAATAAAGCAACGTTAAAGTGCGCGTCGCTTCCGGTATGTGCGAAAAAAAGTCGAATACCCGTGATGCCTCCTGTAGATTGGTTTTCGGATTGGGCTTGAAAGCATGAACCATATCCGGAAACTTGATGGCATCCCGAATAAAGAAGGTTGGAAAATTATTACCGACCAAATCCCAATTTCCTTGATCGCTGTAGAACTTCACAGAAAATCCACGCGGATCGCGCAAAGTTTCTGGTGAATGCTTGGAATGAACCACCGAAGAAAATCGCACAAAAACCGGAGTTTCCTTACCAGCTGATTGAAATGGTGCGGCACGAGTCATGTCGGTCAAATCTGCTGTTGCTTTAAACACACCAAACGCTCCGGCTCCGCGCGCATGAACCACTCGCTCAGGAATACGTTCCCGATCAAAGTGTGCAAGTTTCTCTATTAGGTGATGATCTTGCAGTAAGGTTGGTCCTAACGGACCCGCTGTTAATGAATGTTGATTATTACCGACAGGCGCACCGGTTGAACGAGTCAAAGTTGGCTCGCCAGCTAATGCTGTGCTGGCAATAGTGATACTACAGCCAACTGCAATCGCGTTGGCGATGAATGTATGTTTGATTTGCTGTTTCATAACGACCTCCCGAAGTCTTGGTTTGCTAGTTTCAAAAAGATCAACTGTTGATCTTTAACTGATGGAAATAAAGCAGTGTGTAAAAATGATAGTTATTTGCTTAATTTCTATGGTTGTTAGAATATCGATTGATTGCATCAATGTATAATTGATTGTTTTTATGCTATCAATAGATGAAAGCTATATTGGGAGATGTTATGAATCTAAGAGACTTAAATTATTTGGTTGCGGTTGCCGACTTACGTAGTTTCGTTCAAGCCGCTGAACAATGTTGCATCAGCCAACCGACACTAAGCACTCAAATAAAAAAAATGGAAAACACACTTGGAGTACAGATTTTTGAACGCAGTAATAAAAAGGTCTTACCAACAGAGCTAGGTGAACAAATTATCGCTTCGGCGCGGCGAGTGTTGCTGGAAATAGATAACATAAAAGACCTAGCCGAGAATGCACAGGATCCACTGGCAGGTAATTTCAGGCTGGGAGCAATCCCGACGCTTTCGACATATATATTCCCTCGATTAGTGCCGGCGATTAAGCAAACACTGCCAAAATTGAGATTAATCTTGATTGAAGAGAAAACTATTCAACTGATTGCACTATTGAAACAAGGCAAAATCGATGCGGCCTTGCTGGCGATGCCTATTCATGAAGATTCTTTAGCAACCAAAACGCTGTTTGATGATGAATTTTTACTGGCTGTCTCACTCGATAACCCGTTAGCGCAAAAGCAAACAATCGCGCAATCAGATTTACACGATCAACAGATGTTATTGCTTGAGGAAGGACATTGTTTGCGTGGCCAAGCCTTGCAAATTTGTCAGTTAAACAATGTAGAGGAACAGCAAGATGTCAGAGCAACAGGTCTGGAAACTTTAAGACAAATGGTCAGAGCAGGAACAGGGATTACTTTTATGCCTAAAATTGCCATTCATGAACCGGAACAGGGTATTTGTTATATTCCTTTTGTAGAACCCGTTCCATCACGCACCATTGCCTTGGTGTGGCGCAAAACCAGTGTGCGCGAGCAAATAATAGAGAAATTTATTGATTTCGTGACAGGTATTTTTAAGCAATAAGATAAATTTCCGGCAGTTTGTCAAACCTGTGGCTTTACATAAAAATCTTCAGTACTTAATCTCTCGCTGTTATTCTGTCTAGGAGGCTACTTGTAAATATACAAGCACCAGGTGCCACAATTTCACCCAATAACAAGGAATTAATTAATGTGAAATCACTCCATCATGTTCTTTGCAAGTCTCTCAACTGTATCAAAACATGAAACTTTTTGTTGGTGTTTTCCTGTCCATTGCTATTGCCACAAAAACCTGGATGAGAAATGTTATTTATTTGTGATAAATAGGCTCTAGAATAGGATTGAATCATTTCTTTTTCTCAACTTCATGTGAGTCATGAATAAACATATTTTAATCATCGAAGATAATGTGGATTTGGCGCAGTTAGTCGCTATTCATCTGAGCGACATGGGAATTCAAGTTCACCTGACTCATTCCGGTCACGATGGGTTATCAGCGGCTAAAAATAAAGCCTTTGATTTGATCATTCTTGATTTGATGCTGCCCGATGGTTCAGGATTTGATATTTGTCGACAATTGCGCGCTCTAAACGATCATGTCCCGATTCTGATGTTGACGTCACTGTCATCGGAATTAGACCGTGTGTTAGGGTTTGAGATAGGCGCTGATGACTATGTAACCAAGCCATTCAGTATTCCAGAGTTACTAGCCAGAATCAAAGCCATCTTTCGACGCTTGGATGCCTATGGCAAACAAGAGGATAATAACGCCACTGTAATTTCCTTCCAAGATCTTAGAATTAATCTGGAAAAGCATTCAGTTAAAATTGCCAAACAGAGCATTGAACTAACCGCAAAAGAATTCGATTTGCTAGTGTTTTTTGCGCGCAATCCGGGGCACGTGTTTACACGCACTCAATTACTCGACAAAATTTGGGGATATTCTCATGAAGGTTATGACCACACAGTTAATTCTCATATCAATCGACTGCGTGTAAAAATTGAGGCAGACCCCCGGAACCCTAACTATATCCTCACCGTATGGGGCGTTGGTTATAAATTTAATGACTTGATCAAGTAGCTAATATGTTTAATTCACTGTTTTCCAAGCTCGCATTGTTGTTTTTGCTGTTGTTTTGTTTGTTAGGCGGACTGGTTGTCTTTGTGACGCTGATATCGACTCGACTTTACCAGCAAGAAGTCATGCAACAGATGAATCATCAGGTCGCCAATCATATCGTCAAACAAACTCAACTGATCGAAGACGGTAGTATTTCACAGACGTTTCTCAAAGATTTGTTCCATTCATTGATGCTGGTCAATCCCAACCTGGAAATCTACCTGCTTAACCCAAAAGGTGACATCCTGTCTTTTTCTGCTCCAGTCGGGAAAGTAGTCCTAAATAACGTTAATTTAAAACCGATTAACCAGTATCTGGCGGGTCGCTCTCTGGCACCGATCAAAGGTGATAATCCCAGAAGTATTAATCAGCAAAAAGTTTTTTCAGTGGCAAAGATTTACGATAACAAGACTTTTAAAGGTTATTTATACGTCATTCTAGGGGGCGAGCAATACGACGGTATGACTGCGATCATTCAAGGCAGCCACATTCAACAATTAAGTTTGATGGTGTTGGGTGTTGCTCTGGTGTTGGCTATGTTGGTGGGTATGCTGGTTTTATTTTCGGTGACTAGACGATTGAAAAATCTGTCTGCGGTGATGACTGGGTTTGAACGAGATAATACTTTGTCAATGTCTAATCTTCTTCACTATCGAGCCAATGGAGATGAAATCGACGAACTTAGTCGCACCTTCAAGCGCATGGTAAAACAAATCAAAGCACAACTAGTCAAATTAAAGAAAACAGATAGTGTGCGCCGAGAGTTGGTTGCCAACGTTTCGCATGATTTACGTACCCCGCTGGCTACCTTGCAGGGTTATATAGAAACTCTGATTATTAAGGAATCTCAACTTGATCCCGACGAACGGCGGCATTACCTGAATATTGCTATCAAACACTGCAAACATTTGAATAATCTAGTCGACGAGTTATTTGAGCTGGCTAAATTGGATGCTCAGGAAATCAAGCCGCAAAAAGAATCTTTTAATCTCGCAGAGTTGGTACAAGACATTATTCAGAAATTTTCTATCATCGCCCGAGAAAAGCAGATCGATATAATCACTTCTCAAACTGCTACAACACTTCCGTTTGTAAATGCTGATATTAGACTTATCGAGCGTGCTTTAGAAAATTTAATCGACAACGCAATACGCTATACGCCTCAATTAGGCAAAATAATGATTGAACTGCAACCATCGAAAGATCGCATTACCGTTTCAGTTAGTGATACTGGTAACGGTATTCCGCAGGCTGATATCCCTTTTATTTTTAACCGTTTTTATTGTCCACAACGCAATGATCCTGCCGAAGGCCAACGCTCTGGACTCGGTTTGGCAATTGTCAAACGCATTATAGAGCTACACCAAAGTCAAATTAAGGTTACTAGCCAACTTGGTAGTTTAACCAAATTTACATTTTTTCTGCCTATAGCATCAAGTCTGTAAAAAATACTTTCAAGATAAGCTTGGATAAAAAGTGAGATGGCGCGTTGTTAGTTACCCAATCAGTTAGGATCTTGACCCTATATATGCAACAATAAAACATGTCCCGGATTATTCATTGATTAAATTACTGCACCTATATTATTACAAGCACTTAACTTACAAAATCCGGTTCAACGTGCCGGGAGTAATACCGTACATGCGTTTAAATGCCTTACTAAACGACGATTCATTTTCATAGCCGCAATCCAATGCAACATCAATGATTTTGCATCGACCTTCGCTAAGCTGTCGGTAGGCATAATCCAGGCGTTGTTGTGTCAAATATGTCATCGGAGGGACTTCGAGTGTACGCGAAAACTTTTCAATAAAAGCCGAGCGCGATAAATTTGCCACTGCAGAAAAATCAGCTATCGACCAGGGTTTTTGTGGGTTTTCATGCATCAATTCCAATACGGCTCTTAATCCTGGGTCATTGTATGCAGCAAGAATACCGGAATGCGCAGTGCCGCTAGAAAGGTAAGTGCGAATAATATGGATGAATAAGATATCGGTCAATCTTTCTATCACCGTTTGCGAAGCTGTGTTATTGGAGCTGGCTTCGGCGAATAATAATCCCAGTAAGTGTTTTAACCAAGTAATGTCAGAATGCGATTTCGCTTTCGCGACAACATAACTTGGTAGGGCTTTGAACAAAGGGTTGTGAAAGGTAGTGTCGAATTCCACATAGGCGCAGATGAGTCCGCTTGCGTTGTTGTTAGGTGCTTCTTGTGCAACAGGTCTCTGATTATTATTTTCTTCACCGACTGTTTTAGTCGCACGTAATACATGCTTTCCCGGTTTCAGAAACAATAACATATCACCTTGAACAAGCCCGATAATCTTTTTCTGCTCTGCTAATTCAACGATACAGCTTCCTTCGCTCACAAAGTGAAACAACACTTTATCTGATTGCTCTAGATCCAGCTGCCAATCTCCGCAATGTATGCCGCGATGAAACACCCGTGTCCGCAAACTTAATCGCGACAGAATTGATTCGATTAAATCAGCCATTAGTAATGAAAATGATTTTCAAATATTGAATTGTGAGTTGTTGGGACGATTGGACAATAAAAACAGATTTTCGCATCAGAATGTTCTGTTTCTAGAGGATAGCATTATAGCTGTAATTTAGACTTAAGGAGGCAATCAATTACATCAGTCTTTCAATTAACTCTGAGGTCTCTGGATGACAGTGTATCTCCAGATTAGGTTCCTGCACAAAATTGACGAAGATTGTATTTGAAATCTTTTATTTAAAACTTAAACCCAAAAGGTGAAAAAAATGAAAACCAATAGATTAGTCCTATCACAAGTGATAGCGGCACTTCTTTTAACCAGCGTCAGTATTCCTGTACTCAGTGAAGATGGAAATAGCAGAGCAACCAGTCGTCAAAAAGTAAGTCCGCGTAGAACCATATTAAGACAAGTTTTAGATGAGGCCCCTGAGGGTGATCGCCGGCAAATAAGACGTGATGTGTTTACGGTTTTACGCCGAGGAGATGTCAGAAACTTACCATTGCCATTATACAAGCGAATGTTAGAGCTAGCAGCAAGACCACATACTTATTTACCGCAAACTGCTTTCGCAGAAGCAGATGGTGCCAGCCAATTAGTACAACACTATTTAATTGATACCACTGAATTTCAACCCAATATTTTTACCAGTCAAATTGCAGGAATCAATGATCGCGCGTTGCAAACCGGTGCCAATTTTGCGAATGATGGGTTACCTACAATCGGTGCAATCCGCGTGTTATTAGAACCCAAAGAAGGCTTACCAACTGATCCAGACGATCCTCGCGCATTTCTGGACATGTTTACTGATATTTCTGGTTTATTTGTCATCAATAATGAATCTGGATGGTACGAAGGTTGGATGATCAGAGATATCACTATTCCAGATATTGCAGAACCACGCAATGATGGCACAGGACAGGCTCAATATGGAACCATCACTCAGG
>JAZGEP010000265.1:0-4790 GCA_036478815.1 Methylococcales bacterium | reverse complement strand
GTCTTTTTGCTCCTGACCAACGCAATCTCAATCGTTGCGTAGAATGACTATGCGCCTCTTGAGATAGTTTGGTCAGAAACAAAAATCCTGCGCAATCTTGGTAACTTTATTCCGTCAAACCACCTTACGATTATGATTGTTGTGGTTTTAATACAGGCAACACAACAACATTACCAATATCATGTTGATTTTCAAAAATTCCCGGATTAAACCGCTTGAGTAACCACATTGGTATTTGATGCGCTGATGCTATGGTCCATGGATTGTCGCCAGACTGAAAACGATATTGCTTTTTTCCAGTAACCAGGTAATGGTCGAAGTATTGCTCTTGCAAGGCGCGGTGATAGGCGATGCGTTTTTCTTCAAAGCGCTTTTTGGTTGCCTGGTCTTTGATAGGTAGTTGGATGATTTGCCCCAGCCGAACAGAGCGACTGGATTTTATTTTATTTAGCTTCAGAATCGGTTTTGAAAAACCAATGTCTAACCAGTCAGCGTAATGTCCCAGCGTTTCATCGGTGGCAACCTTGATTGTCCACGCTGTGGTGTTTTTTTCATTGTTAGCGTTCACAAATAAATCATCAGTGGATCCAAACGAACGAGCGATTTCATCAGCGCTATGTATTTTATCCAGCTGTTCATAGTGAATTGCCGTTGCTGAAATTATTTTTTGTTGATGTTTGTTGTTGAGTTTGGCAATAACAGTGTTTTTACGTCTGGACTTAAGTTGTTGTTTGTTGACCTGTTTCTGTTGTGAGGGCTTGGCAATGTCTTGTTTGGTCTGGATTGATGGTGTTGTCTCATAAGTTTGTTTAGAGTCAATCGCTGAGCCAGTTATACTGACAGCCTGTTTTTGGTTGGTGACCTGAGCAACAACGACAGGCGTTGTTGTTTTGTCAGGCTGTTGATTTAATTTAAATCTACTGAGAAATCTGTGTAGATATGAAGTATCGGCTATTTCGGAAAAGGTTTCGCTAGATGGCTTAAGTGTTTGGGGCAAATCTGCCTGATCAGCAATCGCTTGCGGTTTGTTGATTGCTAGTTTACTAACGATTATTTTTATTTTGCCTGGGATGGTCAATGTTTGCCCAATGGTTATTTTCCCAGCATTACTGATGTTATTGACACGCATCAATTTACTACACTTCATCTGGTGATGTTCAGCAATTTCACAAGTTGTATCGCCGCTAGCGACTCGGTATTTTTTATCCGGTAGATGGATTTTCTCTATCCGGGTATTCATGATTGCTGTGGCAGAAAAGATCTTGTCGCCAAAAATACGCGAACGTGCTTCAGTGACTGGTTTTTTTAAAACTACGTGGCCACCAGGAATGGTCAAAATACGACCGATACGTACCAGGGATTTTTTGCCCAGTTTGTTGCTTCGTGCCAATTTTCTGCAACTGACTTTATAACGCTGTGCGATTGCACATGCCGAGTCCCCACTTTTAACTCGATATTGTTGCTGACTTCGTGGCGGTTTACCGGCTGGTAAAGTATCCAACTGAGCAATTTTATTGTTCAGGTTGCCTTTGGCGGGTTCTGGCAGTCGCAGCACAAAACCTTGTGGAACCAGTTGTTGGTTTTTCCAAACTGCTGATGTCAGTGCGGGATTGAGTTTTTGTAAAGCATCCACTGTTAGCGAAAAATGACGGGCAATGGAGGTCACTCTACGTGCTTTGTTGTTTCTCACTGATACAGTGTTTAGTGGTTTATCTTCTGGCAACAACTCGAAAAACTGGTTCGCGTGTGTTGCCACATGGCGCGCAGCTAAAAAACTGGCGTAAAAGTTTTTAACGGCCATTTGAAAGCGACTGTTTTCGTAGTTCTCCAGGACTTCGACAAAATCAACCCCTACCTCGCGCATGGCTCTGAGTGTGCCGTTGAGCCCGAAGTTATACGAGGTGATTACAAATGGATAGATACTTGCTTCAGCAACTTGTGGATTCATTGAGCGTGCAGCTGGAGCCAAAACTTCAAAGCTGTGTTGGAGATATCGTATGGCTGCCAACGTGGAGATTTCCGGATCCATTCTTTCATCGATTACTGGATTAACCTGTAACCCAAGATGGCGAGCAGTCGCAGGCATCAGTTGCCATAAGCCAGCAGCCCCAACGCGGGAATAATTGCTTGGAGAATAGGCTGACTCGACAAATGGAATGTATTGGATGCCTTGGGGCAAACCAAATTCTTTCAATGCTGACGATACTTGAGTTTGATGCCGACCAAAGCGTTTCATTGCGTTACGAAAACGTGTCGCATTTCCTGATTGGCAACGAATTCGTTCACTGGCTTTGCGTATTGAGGAAGGTGACTCATTATTAAACAATATCGCCAGCTGATTTTCACTGTTAGTGAGTTGCTTGCTTTTTGTCTTCTTGTCAGCAATCGATTGTAATAGTTGCTTGAGTCGGGTGCGCTCTTTTTCGATCGCTCTTGGTGTTGACCGACCACCGCAAGCCCCTTTTCTTGCTAATGCGGAATAGACTTTCTCAGGTGCATCGCGATCATGAAATACTGCAGTATCAGTGCCATAGCGACCAAAAATATCTATCCAGAAATGGACTCTTCGCTGCAAGGCTGGTGGGCAATCAAAAGATTTTCCACACTCCAGCTGGTAACTTTTAGGAGTCAATGATGCCAGAGCTGGCGTGTTAACGACACAAAAAAACAGGAGAATATGCAGTAACCGAAGCATACTAATTCGGTGGTAATGAAATGATTTATTATCTTGGTACGAGAGTGTTGGCACAGTATGCAGCCTCAAGTCAAATTACTATCGATTACATTATTCAGATCAATTGTATTTATTTACGTTGGTGTCCAGTGGACGGATTTTAATTGATTCGCCTGTTTTTTATCAACAAGCTGCTTCTATATTGAGATGTAAATTGTCTGGTATTTACTATAACTAGTTGTATTATAGCATTTGATACAGTTAGTGCCAATTGTTTAGGTGCTTATCTGCTCAGGTACATACCCTCAAACCCGTGGCTTTGATGATTGTGATAGAGATGGAAGATTTGAAGGATAACTACGCCAACTTTTTGTACCGTATGCGATGTGGTGTTTCGGCCTCTCCTCCCAATCGGCGTTTGTGATCTTGCTCGTAATCGGCAAAATTGCCTTCAAACCAGGTAACCTGGCTATTGCCTTCAAATGCCAGAATATGGGTAGCGATGCGATCAAGAAACCAGCGGTCATGCGAGATGACAACTGCGCATCCTGGAAAACTGAGCAAGGCTTCTTCCAGTGCACGCAAGGTTTCTACGTCCAGGTCATTCGTTGGTTCATCCAGTAGCAGCAGGTTGCCGCCGCTTCTAAGCACTTTTGCCAAGTGCACTCTGTTACGTTCACCACCTGATAAATCGCCAATCCGCTTTTGTTGATCCTGTCCTTTGAAGTTAAAGCGCCCTACATACGCTCTGGATGGGGTTTGGTAATTACCAACCTGAATAATATCTTGACCGTCGGATATTTCTTCCCAGACTGTTTTAGCATCTTGTAATTCAGCTCTGCTTTGATCGACATAAGCCAGCTTGACTGTTTCACCCAGTGTTAATGTTCCGGAATCAGGTTGCTGTTGTTCTGCAATCATTCTAAATAAAGTGGTTTTTCCGGCTCCATTGGGACCAATAATACCCACAATACCGCCGGGAGGGAGTTTGAAATTAAGATTTTCAATCAGTAAGCGATCACCAAAACCTTTAGTAAGGTTTTTTGCTTCAACCACATTGTCACCGAGTCTGGGGCCAGGTGGAATATAGATTTCATGGGTTTCATTGCGCTTTTGTTCGGTCTCAGAACTCAACTCGTCAAAGCGGGCAAGACGTGCTTTACTTTTAGCGTGACGCCCTTTGGGATTGGTACGTACCCATTCCAGTTCGGCTTGCATGGCTTTTCTGCGCGCTGAGCTGGTTTTCTCTTCAGTTTCCAGGCGTGCTTCCTTTTGCTCTAGCCACGATGAATAATTACCTTCCCAGGGAATGCCATGACCACGATCCAGTTCCAATATCCAGCCGGCGACATTGTCCAGAAAGTAGCGATCATGAGTAACAGCGACCACAGTTCCAGGATAATCTTCCAGAAAATGCTCTAACCAGGCGACTGATTCAGCATCCAGGTGGTTGGTCGGCTCGTCAAGTAATAACATATCTGGTTTGGCAAGCAGCAATTGGCATAACGCCACACGGCGTTTTTCACCACCAGACAGGGTTTTAACATCGGCATCCCAGTCTGGCAATCGCAATGCATCGGCTGCGATTTCCAGCGTGCGTTCAAGATTCCAGCCATCTGCAGCATCAATTTTTGCTTGCAGTGTGCCTTGTTCTTCCAGTAATGCAGTCATTTCATCATCGTTCATGGGTTCAGCGAATTGCATGCTGATTTCATTAAAGCGATCCAGTACAGCTTTAAGTTCGCCGACACCTTGTTCAACATTGCCGCGCACATCCTTGCTTTCATCCAGTTCAGGTTCCTGGGATAAATAGCCGATGTTGATGTTGGGTTGTGGACGTGCTTCACCCTCATAGTCTTTATCGACACCAGCCATGATGCGTAACAGACTTGATTTACCGGAACCATTCAGTCCCAGTACACCAATTTTTGCACCTGGAAAAAAAGATAAGGAAATATCTTTAAGAATAACCCGTTTTGGTGGGACAATTTTGCCCACACGATTCATTGAATAGACGAATTGAGCCATATATTTCTTAAGACCTGTTGATTATGTAGAAAGTGTAAGTTAGGAACGTTCAAGAAATAACTTCAACAACTGACTTGTCTTTTCGTCC
>JAZGEP010000264.1:0-15816 GCA_036478815.1 Methylococcales bacterium | reverse complement strand
AGGATTTTTGTTCGTCTTCAAGGCGTAGAAATAGGCGCATAGCAAGCTACGCAACTGTTTCTACAACGCGGAAGACGGACAAAAAGACAAGTCAAAATTCGGATGTTATTAAATCCTCGCTCCTAAGTCTACAATGCTCTTCAATCACCTGTGCTACATAAAAAAGCTTGTTTAAACGTTCAGCTATTGATTTCGCTCGGCTTCTTCAGCTGCAGCGTTGATAATCTCTGGCAAATCTTGCGGTTTGCTCAACTCAGGATGAAGTTTCCTGTCCATCAGTACAATAGAAACATGCATCCAGATCAATGAAATCATGACGATGGCAAACAGAAGCATAAAACATCCAGTCCACACACCAATCAAGTCATTCATCAGGCCAAAACAAATCGGTAAAATAAATCCGCCCAAACCACCGATCATTCCGACCAGTCCACCGACTGAGCCTACATTGTCAGGGTAATAAACTGGAATATGCTTATAGACAGCTGCCTTTCCCAATGACATAAAAAACCCAAGAAAAATGGTCAAAATCACAAAAGGGACCAGATTCATAGCAATGGTGAATTTAATCGGCCCTTCGATGCCATGAACAATGTAATCAGTTGATGGATAAGATAATAAAAACACACAAACAGTGGAACCAATAAAGGTTAGGTACATCACTCTACGTGCGCCCCAGTGATCAGACATCCATCCTCCCAAAGCCCGGAAGACACTTCCTGGCAAAGCATAACAGGCGGCTAACATGCCCGCTGTGGTCAGTTCCAGATCGTATACGCCTACATAATAGCGAGGCAACCACAGTGCAAGTGATACATAACCACCAAAAACAAAAAAATAATAAGTGGCAAAACGCCACACTTGAAGATTTTTCAAAGGTGCTAATTGCATCCAGGCCGAATGCGCCTTTTCACCTTTTTCACGCCGCTCGCGGGTTGTTGGATCGACATCAGATACAAACCAGAAAATAATGGCGATACTGAACAGGATTACCGCATAAATTTGCGCAACCTTCTCCCAGCCGAAGGCAAGCAGAAGAAAAGGTGCTCCAAAGTTGGTAATCGCAGCACCTACATTGCCCATACCGAAAACACCTAGAGCCGTCCCTTGCTTGTCGCTTTCGTACCAGCGTGAGACATAGGCAATACCAACCGCAAATGAGCCGCCGGCGAGACCGACACCCAGTGCTGCCACCAGAAACATCGCATATGTTTGCACGGTAGATAGTAACCAGACTGCAACTGAAGTGGCTAACATCAAAATAAAATAAACAATACGTCCACCAAATTGATCGGTCCACACTCCCAAGAAAATCCTGCTCAACGAGCCAGTGAGGATAGGGGTTGCCACTAATATGCCGAACTGAGTATCATTCAAGCCCAGGTCTTGCTTGATTCTGACACCTAGAATGGAAAATATTGTCCAGACCGCGAAACACACCGTAAAAGCAAGTGTACTAATACTCAGAATTTTGTTTTGTTGGAATTTACTCACACTTTCCAGTTGATGCATTGATTATCCTGTTGTTGATTGATTGTATAGCTTAAATCCCTGTAACTACTCAGCGTAATCAGTAACTGCTCAAGTGACCATCGTTCATACATCGACTCTAAGGCTACTTGAGGGTCTGTAGTTATGTTTCGCGTTTTAGTGTTTATAGATACAATCCGGCGATTGTATGCGATGTGTCATTGTCCCACATTGACAAACATCAATTAGTATAAAATAAAATTAGTATAGTATGTTTCTATATACCTCAAATATATAGTTTCCTATATACTCCGCACACGGAATATATGCTATTTTACAATTTTTTTTTAACCTGACTCAAGCACCTAAACGTAGGAGACATAGTAATGACTGATATAGAACAATGGGACGTAGAGAACCCCGAATTTTGGGAGTCTGAAGGTAAGAAAATTGCAAACCGCAATCTCTGGGTTTCGATACCAAGCCTGCTTTGTGGCTTTGCGGTGTGGCTCTATTGGGGAGTCATCACGGTACAAATGCTCAACCTGGATTTTCCCTATGAAAAATCCGAATTGTTTACGTTGATGGCAATTGCCGGTCTGACCGGAGCCACATTACGCATTCCCAGTAGTTTCTTTATTCGTCTGTGTGGTGGACGCAACACTATTTTTTTTACCACCGCATTGTTGATGATTCCAGCATTAGGCACCGGTCTTGCGCTACAGGATAAAAACACACCGTTTTGGGTATTTCAGGGGTTGGCACTGTTGTCTGGATTTGGTGGTGGTAACTTTGCTTCATCAATGTCCAACATCAGTTTCTTTTTTCCAAAAAAAGTACAAGGACTGGCACTGGGCCTGAATGCCGGGCTGGGCAATTTGGGCGTTACCACCATGCAAATCCTAGTACCACTGGCGATGACTTTCGGTTTGTTCGGCGCTATGGGTGGTCACTCTTTGGCACTGCAAAGTACCTCAGGCACTTTAATTGGCAAAATTCCAGCAGGCACCGAGACATATATTCAGAATGCAGGTTTTATCTGGCTATTGCTGCTCGTACCTCTGGCTTTTTTCGGTTGGTTTGGTATGAATAATATCCGTACACCGGAAGTTTCACCCATTCGTCGACATCCTATTACCAGCTTTATGATTATGTCCGGTATGTTGTCGATTGCATTAGCAATGGCCATCTTTGGCTTGTGGTTATTGCTACCTGTATCTGTTCATGGTTCAGGTTTTGGAATCTCCAAGGAACTGGTGTTGCTGATCGTTATCGCTTCGACAGTCTCTTTCCTGAAAATCATACCAGGCGACATTGGTACCAGTCTGACCCGTCAATATCAGATCTTCGATAACAAACACACCTGGGTGATGAGTATCATTTACACCATGACTTTCGGTTCGTTTATTGGTTTCGCAGCCTCCTTCCCGCTGGCGATCAAAGTAATTTTTGGCTACCAACATCTACTAGTCAACGGTGTTATGACGCATGATGTTAGTAATCCAAATGGCCCGAGTGCACTCATGTTTGCGTGGACAGGGCCTTTTATCGGTGCTCTGATTCGCCCGGTTGGTGGCTGGATAGCTGATAAATTTGGAGGTGCCTGGGTTACGCATATTTGTTCTGCTGTTATGGTACTCAGCGCTGTCGGTGTTGCTTACTATATGAAAGCCGCTTATAACTCGGCTATACCGGAACAATACTTCGTCCCGTTTCTGATTTTATTTATGGTTTTATTTGCAGCCACAGGCATCGGCAACGGCTCTACTTTCCGTACCATTGCTATGGTGTTCCCGAAAGAGCAGGTTGGACCAGTGCTCGGGTGGACATCAGCGATAGCAGCCTATGGTGCATTCTATATTCCACAAGTACTCGGGGAACAGATTAAAGCCACTACACCGGAAGTCGCATTGATGGGGTTTGCTGCGTTCTATCTATTTTGTATTATGATTAACTGGTGGTTTTATTTGCGCAAGGATGGTGAATTTTATAATCCTTAGAATTACGAAAATCATTGTGTTCTCACTCATTAGCTTGAGAGTGACAACACATCAATATCATCGTAGAGCAATCTAATTCAAAGAACTGTAACTGCACAGCACTTGATATGTTCTAAGGAGCGAGGATTTAATAATATACGAAAGTTTGACGCAGGATTTTTGTTCATCTTCAAGGCGTAGAAATAGGCGCATAGCAAGCTACGCAACTGTTTCTACAACGCGGAAGACGGACAAAAAGACAAGTCAATATTCGTATATTATTAAATCCTCGTCCCTTAGTACTCGACCACGATTAATTTAACAAATTTTACGCAGGTGTTTATTCATCTTCAAGGCGCATAATGAGCGATGTAACTGTTTATGCTACACTGAAGATGATAAAAAAAGACAAGTAATGAATGTTAAAATAATTATGGTGGAGTACTGGTACTCTGGCAATTTAGGATTGATCAGTACTAATTCCCACGGTCTCCGTGGGAATTAGTACCAGGACGCTCCTGCATCCCGTGACGCAGGAGCGTCACAAACTGTATTCCCAAGCTTGGAGCATGGAAACAAGAATGACTTCAGTTGACCTATCCATCAGAGCTACCTTGAGAGAGTACTATGAGGCTGGAGGCTGCCCGAAAATAGAAGCCTACTGCAAAAAAAGCGGATTTTGGCCCATTTTTCCGATTAAATTCGTTCAATACAACAAGTATTCACCTCATTTAATCGAAAAAATGAACTCAAAACCGCTTTCCCTCGCTACGGCTTCTATTCTCGGACAACCTCCTAGGGATCATCATTCAAAATCCAACGGGTACTACGGGTACAGTCAACGAAGATCCAGTACCACCCACCCCAACAACCACGATCCCAGGCATCACAACAAGGACTACGATAGGCCCGGTAAATAGTCCGATTACCTTCCTTGGGAAACAACTTTTTTAATCATACCCGCAGTGTCGTATAGGCTTAGTATCATTCCTGCTTTTGTGCGATCAGAATGTATCCGAAAGGAAAATGAGCCTTAGTCGCTTCCGATATCTTCTTGCCAAACCGAGTCATAATAAAGGAGCACGTGATCCATTGAGAAAACAGTGCCAGTGAACGTCCTATCTTCGGCACATGAAGAATATTTTTTGCAAAAATATCGGTTATTATCTCTGGAGTCCCTCCTATGCTATCAAGCTTAATCAACTTCAACCCAGAAATCCGCACAAAACGTTGCAGTGCGAATTCTGTATATCGATAGTAATCATTGGGCTGTTCATGAAGCCAGTAATAAAACGGGACATTCATTATTAACTTACCATTAATAGAGAGGATTCTGACCATTTCTGCCCAAAGATTTTCTGGTTGAGCTATATGCTCTAGAACATCTGAAAGGATGATTGTATCAAATTCTTCGTTCTGAAAAGGCAGAGTCTTTGTTAGGTCGCACTCAAAATCCAGGTGCACATTGTTGTGTCGCGTATTTTCCCAGTCCACACAAATATTGTCCGTGACGAGGTTCTTATAGACATGGTACAAAGGAACATTACCACACCCTAAATCCAACAATCTGCCTTTAGCATGTTGTCGGAGATTATCATTATAGAGTCCCGCAATTATATCGGCCATTAATCTTGACCCTATTCCAACCTCTTTTGGATCTCTTGACCCAATCAGTTTTCCGTTCCTATAAATATATTTGCTTGGTTGCCATGTATCACTATTTTTCATGGTATCTTACCTTTTTACTGTTGTATTTTGTTAAAATAAACAGCTAGTCTGGTTAATTATTTTGGTCTATAAAATCTGGATAAGCATCTCGTTTTCATCTTACAATAACAAGTAATTATTACTGACCCCATCTTTACAACAAAGAGTGGCTCTTAAGGCATCCATGTGCATTATCTTTACTAGATATCACCGTTTCAAAACGAATTGTCATAGGCCACTCCCAACTCGTATTGCCTTATCGCCTGAATCTTCATTGATCAGGGTATTATCATCAAGAATTCTCAGTTTATATGACTGCTGTCTTAACAAGCCGGGTTGATCTCTATGCATTGTTAAAGTGAATATGCCATCGCTAATCAGTGTCACATACCATCTTCCGGTAGTTGGTTCCAAGCTATATCGTTTTTTTAAAGAAGAATGATACTTTGTAGCGACTGCGATATATGAACCATTGTTTTTGAATGTAAATGTATCAGTATCTGCAACCCCTAACGCTCTCTGGTTTTCGTTGCCATAATGTACCTTCCACACACCAACCAGATATTTTTTATATTCTAAATCGTCGGGTAATGCAGGCGCCTGAGCTTCTCGCGCAAACGTATCCTTGAGTTCCGTAAAGTATTCAGCTCTAGACCAGTCTATTGTTCCAGTCTTCCAAACCAGAGTATGCCGTTTAACACGGTCCTTTTTTATGCTTTCTTGTATCTCTTGAAGTTGCAAGGGTCCAATTTTTTGGTTGTTCTCTTCGAAGTAATATTGTTTCCGAGACTCTTGTGGTAGAGGTGGTAAAGTTTGATCATTCCTGTCATTTGGCAAAGCGGGTGGTTGTTCCTGAGCAGAAACTAGAATTGCTACAAGCAACAAATTCATAAGTCCTATAAAAACAACAATATAAAATTGTTTCATTCTCACAAACTACTCCTCGCATTTTACTTTATTTGTAACTGCTCAAATTTCCTTCTCATGAACAAGAGCAAGACGAAAACGCGCAGATAATAGGTATTAATGAGCACTGTTGACACAGCTATTGGACAAAATAATCGGCAAGCTGAGTAATTATTTTTATTTTAATAAACAAGCTCCGACTCAATCCATCAAATACCTTTTTATCGTCTAGATCAGGTGTCGATCGAACATTTCATTCAAAGAAATTAAATTACCGATAGATCACTTCATAATTATTTATCGAAAAATATAATTTGTTGACAGTGACTATCGTTTAATCCTCGCTTATATAATCCGGATAACATGAGAATCTCGCATGTAAAACACATCCAGACAAAATTAAGTGTAAGTGAAGCGACAGGTCATGGACTTAAGCGACATTAAAGCAAAACACCAACCAGATTGATATGTGAATATTACCGTGCTTTTTTTGAAACAGTATGTTAGCCAGATTTCTGAACAGCAGATAAGGTGATCGTTTAGCTATTTGGATTCACAAGGGAATTTATCAAGGAATGGAAAAACAGTGTGTATTTCTAATTAAATAAAAATGATAGGTAACTACTCAGCGGAATCAGTAACTCAGATTGCCCTCTATTTTGTCCAAGAGCAAGGCGAAAGCGCGGAGTTTACAGGTATAAATGAGTGCTTTCCAGACAGCGATTGGGCAAAATAGAGGGTAAGCTGAGTAGTTTGACGGTTTAGGATCGATGGGTAAATAAAACACTACTTCCCACGATCTTCTCGGGAACTCAAAGATAGAGGCTTCTGCACCTCCCCGTGACGCAGGAGCGTCATAAACTGTATTCTCACGCAGAAGCATGGAAACAAGAAAAAATTAAAGCCGCTTAAATCCCCAAAGACTCCCACATTTCATCAACTCGTTGTTTTATCTCACTCGACATAGTGATCGGCCGACCCCATTCCCGAGTAGTTTCTCCCTGCCATTTATTGGTTGCGTCAAATCCAATTTTTGATCCCAAGCCCGAAACTGGTGATGCAAAGTCCAGATAGTCTATCGGGGTATTTTCCAGTAATGTGATATCACGTGCAGGATCCATGCGGGTTGTCATTGCCCAGATCACATCTTTCCACTCGCGTATGTTCACATCATCGTCGGTAACAATCACAAACTTGGTGTACATAAACTGTCTCAGAAACGACCATAATCCAAGCATCACCCGTTTAGCATGTCCTGGATACTGTTTTTTCATACTGATTATCGCCAATCGATAAGAACAGCCTTCTGGCGGCAGGTAAAAGTCTGTAATTTCCGGAAATTGCTTTTGCAGTAACGGTACAAACACTTCATTCAGCGCGACACCCAGCACAGCTGGCTCATCCGGTGGACGGCCTGTGTAGGTGCTGTGATAAATGGGTTGTTCGCGCTGAGTGATACATTCAATAGTAAACACTGGAAACTGTTCGACTTCGTTGTAATAGCCGGTGTGATCACCAAACGGTCCTTCTGATGCAGTCTCTCCAGGATATATAAAACCTTCCAAAACGATCTCAGCACTGGCAGGTACCTGAAGATCGCTGAGTTTACATTTCGCTACTTCTGTTTTACTCCCACGTAACAAACCAGCAAATGCGTATTCTGACAGGGAATCCGGTACTGGGGTGACTGCTGCTAATATAGTTGCAGGATCAGCGCCTAAAGCGACGGCAACTGGAAACGGTTCACCCGGTTTTTGCTCCTGCCATTCCCTGAAATCCAGAGCGCCACCGCGATGCGAAAGCCAGCGCATAATGGTTTTGTTTTTGGCAATCACCTGTTGGCGGTAAATTCCCATGTTCTGCCGATCTTTTAATGGGCCACGGGTGATCACCAAAGCCCAGGTAATTAATGGCCCGATATCATCAGGCCAGCAGGTCTGAATCGGATAGCGACTCAGATCGATTTCATCACCTTGTAATACAACTTGTTGAGATGCGGCATGGCGCACAACCTTTGGATTCATATTCAACACATTTCGGAACACTGGGAGTTTCTCCCAGGCATCCCTCATGCCTTTCGGTGGATCTGGTTCTTTTAAAAAAGCCAGTAATTTACCCACTTCACGCAGTGCAGTCACCGACTCCTGCCCCATTCCGTATGCCACCCGTTCTGGAGTTCCAAATAGATTGGCAAGCAATGGAACGGATGAACCTTTTGGATTTTCGAATAAGAGTGCAGGGCCATTATTGCGCAGAGTTCGATCACAAATTTCCGTGATCTCAAGATTAGGATCAACTTCGATATTAATTCGCTTTAATTCATCCAAATATTCAAGTTGTGCGATAAAATCCCGCAAATCTTTGTATTGCATTACAATTCTCCAAGACCTAATCTAAATTGATTATATTGGTTTCAGCAATACCTGAATGTCTTAATAAAGCGTCAATCTCTGGCTCACGACCACGGAACGCGACAAAAAGATCCAAGGCTTTTTGACTCCCGCCTTTTTCAAGAATATTATTCAAAAAGGATTGCCCTGTTTCAACATCAAAAATACCCTTCTCTTCAAACTGGGAAAATGCATCACTTGATAACACTTCTGCCCATTTATAACTGTAATATCCAGCAGCGTAACCTCCGGCAAAGATATGTGAAAAGCTGTTTGGAAAACGGTTGAATGCTGGTGGTTCAAGTACTGCAACCTGATCGCGCACTTCTTGTAAAATCTGATCGATACGATCACCTTGCTGCGAATTGTATTCAGCATGAATACGTAAGTCAAAAATGGAAAACTCAAGCTGTCTGACCATTTGCATTCCACATTGAAAGTTTTTGGCTTTGAGCATTTTTTCCAGCAAATTATCAGGTAATGGCTCATCCGTTTGATGATGCCCGGAAAACAGTGCCAGGCCTTGTTTCTCCCAACACCAGTTTTCCATAAACTGGCTGGGTAATTCGACAGCATCCCATTCAACACCATTGATACCGGAAACACCTGAGTAATCAATTTGCGTTAGCATATGATGCAAACCGTGACCAAACTCATGGAATAATGTGGTGACTTCATCATGCGTCAACAGCGATGGCTTACCGTCAGCTGGCGGAGTAAAATTACAGGTCAGAAATGCAACTGGGATCTGCACTTGGTCACCCACACAGCGCCGGCTTACACAGTCATCCATCCAGGCACCACCGCGCTTTTTAGAACGCGCATAC
This sequence comes from Methylococcales bacterium, assembly GCA_036478815.1. Taxonomy (GTDB): domain Bacteria; phylum Pseudomonadota; class Gammaproteobacteria; order Methylococcales; family DRLZ01; genus DRLZ01. The sequence continues at coordinate 6,537 of JAZGEP010000264.1, read as the reverse complement.
AGATCAAGATAGAAAGAGCCGCGAACATGATTGCTTGAATCTCTGATTTCAAAAAACTGCACATCAGCATGCCATGTATCAATCCCATCTAATTGCTGAATGTTTAGTCCATACAATTTTTCTACCACTTTGAATAAACCACTGATCACTCGATGAGCCGGAAAATAGACTTTGATCTCCTGTTGGGAAATATCAAACAAATGCGTGCGTAATTTATCCGAAACATAGGTGACATCCCATGCCTTTAATTGCGAAAGATTTAACTGTTGACTGGCAAATTCCGTTAACTCAGCAAGCTCTTTTTTTGCCATCGGCAACGAACGCTTTGCCAAATCGTTGAGGAACTCCATGGCATGTAGTGGACTCTCGGCCATTTTGGTTTGTAAAGAATAGTCAGCATAGTTATCAAACCCGAGTAACTGCGACTGTTCATGCCTGAGTTTCAAAATTTCTGCCATTAGTGCAGCATTGTCATATTTCTGATCATGTGGCCCTTGATCAGATGCACGGGTTGAGAACGCCTCATAGAATTCCTCACGCAGTTCACGATTATCCGCATACGTCATCACCGCGATATAGCAAGGGAAATCCAGCGTCAATAGCCAACCTGACTGCTCCTTCTGTTCTGCGGTTTGTTTTGCTACAGCAAGCGCAGTATCTGGAATCCCTTCAAGCAGCTTGAAATCAGTCACCAACTTTGACCAGGCATTGGTTGTATCCAGCACATGCTCATCAAATTCGCTGGTCAATCGAGACAATGTTTCCGCTATCTCACGATAACGTGTTTGATTTTCTGGTGACAGAGCCACACCTGCCAATCGGAAATCACGCAGTGAGTTATTAACAACACGTTGCTGCGCCACATCAAATAAAGAAAATTCAGGGCCGTCAGCAATTTTGTTAAACGCTTTGAATAATGCTTTGTTCTGACCTAGTTCACTCCAGTAAACACTTAATTTTGGCAAACAAGCGTTGTACACATCACGAAGTTGTTCACTATTCATAACAGCATTCAGATGACTGACTGGTGACCAGGCCTGATGTAATCGATCATGCATTGTATCCAGCGGCTCAATCAGGCTTGACCAGGTATAATCGGAATCCTGATCAAGCAATTTCTCTAACGCAGCTCGATTATCGGCAAGTATCGAATCAATTGCCGGTTCAACATGTTCTGGTTTAATCAAAGAAAACGCTGGAAGTAACTGGTTTTCGTTCAATAGTGGATTATCCATTTGCTAATTCTTTCCTGTTGATTCATAAGATTTTAGGCAACTCACAATTTACATCCCATCCATATAGCGCATACTCTTTCTTTGTCAAAATCATCGCTGATCTTTAAGGCGCAATCTAGAAATAATAGCATGCTATGCAAGCAAAGTTTTACGCAAAAAACAGGCAATATGGGTGGATTATTAATTGCCAGCGGCCATTGTGTGCGAGAATTCAAAAACAGAAAACAAAGGATTTTCATCACTTGTGCTGAATCTCTGCATTGAATCAACACTCACGAAATACGCTTAGCAAGTTTATTAATACACTAGGAGTGAGGATTTATACTTTTCGCACATGAAATTTCAGCATCTTGAGTGCGTAATATTTTATGGAGAGTAAGGCGGGAAATCTTAGCTGTAATCACTCTACAGCAAGATTTTCCAAACAACTATCCGCACCAAATTTACACACAAACCGTGCGGACTCAAGATGCTAAATTTTCATGTGCGGAGCGGAGAGTATAATAACATCCGCAAGTTTGGAGTGGAATTTTGGTTTAACAGGAGAGTCAATAAAATAGGCGCATAGTTGTCTACGCAACGATTGAGATCGCTTAGTCAGGAGCAAAAAGACAAGTCAGAATGTTCAAATTATTTCATGCACGTTCCTAAGAAACTTTATTTGGTACTACAACTGATTTATTAATTACAGAAAGTGGTTTTGTAATCCGCTTCATTGCAGTCTGTAATAGCATATGTGATAACTCTGCACTTAATCCTTTTCCGCCAAGTTTTTGAACAGCGGGAATCTTATCAAGTGGCGGCAATCCTTCCTCTGTGGACTGATTCATATGCACAATCAAGCGACTGAGAATCACTATATCCGCTAAATCCAAAGCATCTCCACTATCGTACATCCAATCTTCTGATATCATTGGAATTCGAGCAATTTCCTTTGGAAATGCTAATTTTTCGAGCACGAATGAACCCATAAACCCACGCACCATAGGCCAACCTCTATCGATTTCAGCCTGCTCGTACAGTTGATTGGGAAATTTATCAACATAGTGTGCAAACGGCATAATCCCAATGTTTGATAACAATCCAGCAGTCACCGCGAGTTTGGGGTCTACAGTTTTAGTCCAGTTTGCCAAGGAGAAACACAACCCAGATACAAGTAAACTCTCTGCACTTGCTCGTTGAACATGTTCTATGTAAGGGAGATTACCAGATTTTAAGAGACGCTGTTGACATGTATTTTGCACCAGATTAGATGTTGCTTTCAGACCTAATTGATTGATAGCATCAATGACCGTGAAAACAGAACCCGCACCAAGAAATAATGGGGAATTTGCGACTGATATTAGTTTTGCAGCAAGCACTGCATCCGTTTCAATAATCCGGGCAGCTTGTCGCTCATTAATATTACGTGACATGGCCCGCCCGATTACATCAACGACCTGTGGAAGTATCGATAAAGCCAATGGTTCTTGTGTGTAATTTTGATAAATTGCCTGAAACAATTGGCTGTCTTCAAGCTCAGCAGGAATAACCATTGAGTGAATATTTTCACCCATAATTTCAGAATCTACACTTTCTTGTGAAACTGACATCATTTGATTAGATACTCGCAAAACAATCACAGATGTCATGGTTGTTGCACTGATTGCATGCTTGATACCGCTTGACAGTGGAAATCTTGCTTGTGCAGTACCTGATGAAATTTGATAACCGCGTCCATTTTTGGACTCAATCTTCAGGGTACCCGAAAGTAGATAGAGTATGCTATCAACCGGTTCATCCTCAATAAATAGCTTTACTGATGGGTTGAATTTCTCCGCATAACCACCAATGGAAAACGATACTAGCTCATCTTCGCTCAAATTCCGCACTGGGATTAGCTGTTTAAGGCTATCAATGGTGATATTTTCTTTTTCACCAATCATCATGCTTGAGCGTGATGAGGAAACATTCAATTGCTTAAGTTTATCTAAGCTACTGCCTACTAGTTCAGAATTTTTGGATATGAAATTTTTTAGTGTATTAACCGTCATAATAATGCAGATTGCAACAAAGCCCACGAGTAAAAATGGCTGTAAACTGATTCAATCACCCATGAACCAAGCCAGGATATATACATTAAAACTAGACTGATAATCGACATTATTCAAGGTCAAATGGGAATTCATCAACACAAGAGCAATAGATATATAATCAAATTGTGGATAACCCCTCTTAATTTAGTACGCCAAATTCAGCTAGCCCGCATTTCTCACCAAATGATGAGATGATCATTAGCTATTTGGATTCACAAGGAATTTAATGAAGGAGTGGAATAACAGTGTGTCTTTCTGACTGAATAAAATTGGTAACTACTCAGCATAATCTGTAGCTGCTCAGATTGCCCTCTATTTTGTCCAAGAGCAAGGCGAAAGCGCGGAGTTTACAGGTGGAAATGAGCACTTTCAACACAGCGATTGGACAAAATAGAGGGTAAGCTGAATAGCTACTAAAATTGCTTGTGTATTCAAAGAGTCAGCGAGGGCTCTTCAGGCTGGTGAGAAATGCGGGCTAGAAATGCTATTAGAAACTGTCGATTACAAATTTCATGGTTCAATTCGCCTCAATGTTTCGGGTAACTGGTTAAATTCAGAGTGTTTTGGTAATCCGAAATGAACTGGATATAAAATACCCGCAAAATACAGGCCAGCTGCCGATGCGGTGATTCCGGCAACTTTACGATCTCGTGCACTAAGTACCTGTTGAACCCATTCAGGTGGCTGCTGACCACTCCCAACCGCTAGCAATACCCCGACAATGTTGCGAACCATATGATGCAGGAATGCATTACCAATAATCTCTAGCCAGACACGCTCTTCTTCCCGACGCAGATTGATGCTGTAGACATGTCTATATGGGCTTTTTGACTGACAACCAGCACTGCGAAATGATGAAAAATCATGCTCTCCGATCAACCAGCTGGCTGCTTGTTGCATCGTGTTCTCGTCAAGTTGACGTCTATACCAGCACAGGCGGTGCCGATCCAGTGCAGAATGTACGCGTCGATTGAGTATTCCATAACGATAACAGCGAGCGATTGCGGATTTGCGTGCATGAAAATCCGCAGCAACCGGCTGAGCCCAGGTAACCCGGATATCATTTGGCAAGTAATTATTAACGCCTAAAGTCCAGGCGTAATGTTCACGAACAGCACACGTGTCAAAATGTACAACTTGTTCTAAGGCATGAACTCCGGCATCGGTTCGACCAGCACAAATTACCGTAACTGACTCATCAGCAACCCGGCTGACGGCCCTATCAATACAGGCTTGAACAGACTGGTAATTGGTCTGAAACTGCCAGCCGTGGTAGTCAGTTCCATCATATTCAATGCCTAGTGCTATGCGCATTGCAGATTCAATTGCTGGTTCTCAAAATTCGATCAGGATTGATCACGCAAACTTAGCACGTCCTGCATATCGTAAAGACCAGCAGGCTTGTCGGCCAACCACAGCGCTGCGCGCATTGCTCCCTTGGCAAAAGTCATTCGGCTCGAGGCTTTATGGGTAATTTCCAGGCGCTCACCTTCGTCAGCAAACATCACAGTATGTTCACCGACAATATCACCAGCACGTATCACTGAAAAACCGATTTCATCACGCTTGCGTTCATCCATACGACCATGCCGACCCCAAACAGCTTGAGTATCCAAATCACGATTCAGTACATCGGCAATCACTTCTCCCATGCGTAATGCAGTCCCAGATGGGGCATCCAGTTTGTGGCGATGATGGGCTTCAATGATTTCGATATCAACACTGTCGCCCAATACTTTGGCGGCTATTTCCAGTAGCTTGAATGATAAATTAACCCCGACACTCATATTTGGAGCCAACACCACAGGAATCTTCTGTGCGATTGTCTTTATTTGTTGGCGTTGTTGTGGGGAAAAACCAGTGGTGCCAATGACAATTGCTCGCCCAGTTTGTTCGCAGACGCTGAGATTGTCTATGCATGGATCAGGCAAGGTGAAATCAATGACTATCTCAGCTGGATCAATACATTGTTGCAAGCTAGTACTCACTTCCACACCAATTTTCTCAATTCCAGCAAGCTCTCCTGCATCTAATCCAAGTGACGCACTTCCTGATCTTGCAACAGCAGCAACACAATCAATATGACTATCTTCAATCGCAGCTCGCACCAGGCTTTTCCCCATTCGACCTGTGACTCCGGTAATTGCTACTCTAACCATGTTATTAGGCATATTTTGATAATTTTGCAATGAGAGTGTTTTCTAGTTTTTGCCACTTTTCAAACTCATCAGACTCTTCCCAAAGCTCCTTCAATTCGGATGAGTTAAGGATTTTACTGATAGCTTCAATCGCTTTTTTTGCATCAGATGCCTCGAAAATAATCGGCTTTTTAAATATGCCTGGTTTTTTATTTAACCATTTTATTATATCCTCACTCACGCCCGAGTGTTCTGATGACAGCCCTGAGTATATAACTTCTGCTGCTGCAAGTGCCTCACAGCATTCAGGAGATTCAATAGTTTCAGAGTTTTTTAATACGGTATCTAATGCACTATGCAGTACACTTTTATCTTTAGACTTCTCTAATGCATAGACCCAATCACCAGCATCATCATTTTCAAAGTTCCCTATGCCCCATGCACCCATAATGCCTCCTTTTTTCGTAACTACTCAGCTTACCCTCTCTGTTGTCCAATCGCTGTCTGAAAGTGCTCATTTACACCTGCAAACTCCGCGCTTTCGCCCTACTCATGAACAACAGAGAGGGCCATCTGAGCAGTTACAAATCACGCTGAGTAGTTAGGCAACTCGCAATCAATAACCCACCCATCTTGCTTGTCTTTTTGTCCGTCTTCTGCGTTGCAACTTCGGTTACATAGCTTGCTATGCGCCCTTGTATATTAAAAGACAAACAAAAATCCGGTGCAATATGGGTGGGTTATTGATTGCGAGTTGCCTTAAACGCTTTGAGTCGATGATAAAAAAGCCAGTACAGTGTCAGAAAGTCATCAAGTAACAGGTGATGTTGCGGAACCACGGGTTTTAGCTTTTTATAATGTGTTAATCAGCAGTCCAATCACAATATCATCAGGTTAAATAACAAATTTGACCCACTACCGGATGCTTAGGCAACTCGCAATAAATAACCCACCACCTTGCTTGTCTTTTTGTCTGTCTTCCGCGTTACAACTCCGGTTACATAGCCAGCTATGCGCCCTCCGTTGTGCCTTGAAGACAAACAAAAATCCTACGCATTCTGGTGGCTTATTTATTGCGAGTTACCTAAG
>JAZGEP010000263.1:0-11442 GCA_036478815.1 Methylococcales bacterium | reverse complement strand
ATCAACTTCAAGTCCAGCCATCGTCAACTGATGGGCAAGCTGTTGTGAATTAACTGGTGGGTTTACCCACTCTCGTAACCATGCTTCACTAAATTGCATCGAACTCTCTTACAACTGGACGTTAATTAAACTGGGACAGAAAACGCAAATCGTTTTCAAAAAACAAGCGTAAATCGTTAATTCCATAGCGCAGCATTGCCAAGCGTTCAACACCCATGCCAAATGCAAATCCACTATATTGATCGGCATCAATATTCACTGATTCAAACACATGCGGATGAATCATGCCGCAACCAAGCACCTCTAACCATCCAGTATGACCACAAACGCGACAACCGTCACCATTACAGATCACACATTCAATATCAACTTCTGCGGATGGCTCAGTAAACGGGAAATAGGAGGGACGAAACCGGACATCGACATCACGCTCGAAAAAAGTGCGCAGAAAATCGTAGAGCAATCCCTTGAGATCAGCAAAGCTGACATCATCATCCACCATAAAACCTTCAACCTGGTGGAACATTGGAGAATGGGTTAAATCTGAATCACAACGAAACACACGTCCTGGCGCAATCACTCGTAAAGGAGGCTTCTGATTTTCCATGACTCGCACTTGTACTGGAGATGTATGAGTCCGCAACAAGGTATGTTCGTCGAAATAGAAAGTGTCATGCATTGCCCTGGCGGGATGATGATCGGGAATATTTAATGCCTCGAAGTTATGGAAATCATCTTCAATTTCAGGGCCTTCCTCGACATTAAAACCAGCACTGGCGAGGATTGATTGAATTCGACGCAAGGTATGTGTGACTGGATGCAAACCACCTGTGGATTGACATCGCGATGGCAATGTCACGTCAATTGTTTCTGCAGCAAGACGTTGTGTTAATTCGTCTTGTCGCAATAATTCCTTGCGAGTTTCCAGCAGGGTCTGGAGCTGGGATTTGGCTTGATTAATTAGCTGTCCAGCGGCTGGACGTTGATCCGCTGGAAGAGTTGACAATTGTTTCATTTGCTGGGTAAACAAACCTTTTTTACCCAAATATTCGACTCGAACCTGATCCAGTGCTTGTTGATTATCGGCAGCAGTGATTTCCTTACCTGCCTCTACCAACATTGTTTCAAGCGATTCATTTGCCAAATCAGTATTCACGATCACACCTAACAAGAGCAACCAAGAAAGCTTGAAGCAGTCTGGTATGGAAATTGAAATATAACATTTATAATGGCAGTAAGAACCGAGAATTTAATAACTCCCTTTAGTTATTAAATTCTCACTATGGCTTTCTATTCTCGAACGCAGTACTGGAATAGAGATACAGAATTCTACTTTGTCAGATTATTAATGTAGGGTGCGTTTTACGCACCATTCATTGCCATAGCGAACGGACAGACCAATGCAGATTGGTGCGTACAATGCACCCTACAGCAATAATTTATGTAATCCCGGTCTAATGTGACAGAGTAGAACCAAGGAAATAGTGCTTCCCTGAGATAATCTCTGTTATTACAATTGCGCCTGGGCCAATCGAGCTAACTCAGCAAAAGCTTCCTTATCATTGACTGCCAAATCAGCTAATACTTTTCGATCAACTACTATTGAAGCTTTGTTGAGGCCGTTGATAAAACGGCTATAAGATAGGCCGTGTATACGTGCACCAGCGTTGATTCGGGTGATCCATAATTGACGAAATTGACGCTTCCGTTGTTTGCGATCACGATACGCATATTGCCCTGCCTTAATGACAGCTTGTTTGGCAACTCGATAAACACGGCTACGTGCACCATAGTAGCCTTTTGCCTGTTTTAGCACTTTTTTATGGCGTGCGTGTGCTGTTACACCACGTTTAACCCTGGACATACGTTACAAACCTCTTTAATCCAAACTTCAAGAAACAGCCAAATTTATGATCTCCCAATCAAATACGTATTGATTAGTCGAGAGATAACTGCCTGTTTTTCTAGTGACTCTTTTTAGTAATTAGTAGTGCAGATATATTACGCCTGCACCGATAAACCAGATAACATTGCGTGCCTAGGAGGCACGTCCGAGAATAGAAAGCCTACTGCGGAAAAGTGGATTTTGGCCCATTTTTTCGATTAAATTTGTTCAATACAGCAAGTATTCGTCTCATTTAATCAAAAATATGGACTCAAAACCACTTTCCCTCGCTACGGCTTCTATTCTCGGACAGCCTCCTGGGAATGTTTAAGTTGTTTTATGAGCAATCCTTAACTATAAGGCAACATTTGTTTAACCGACGCTACATCAGATGCAGGCACAACCATCGCTGCGCGTAAATGACGTTTCCTCTTTGTGCTTTTCTTGGTAAGAATATGGCGACGGTGAGAATGATGACATTTCAACCCTCCAGATCCTCTTCTTTTAAATCGCTTGGCTGCGCCACGATTTGTTTTTAACTTGGGCATTTCTCATATCCTAATCAGTTATATTCAAGTTTTAATCCCTTAGGAGCGAGGATTTAATAACCTCGGATTTTGACTTGCATTTTGGCTCTACAGAAGCGCTAGTAAAATAGATACATAGCTTGGCTATGCCTATTTCATTAACACTCCTGTGAAGCCAGGATTCTACGTCAAGTTTCCGGAAGTGATTAAATCCTCGCTCCTAAGGGGTTTTCTTCCTTGTCCCTTGGGGCGTTCTTTTATACCAAAATAAAATGTAACTACTCAGCTTACCCTCTATTTTGTCCAATCGCTGTCTGGAGAGCGATTGGGCTTGTCTCGAGGGTTTTTATTTTTGTTTTACTGTTTTTTTTGGTGCCAAAACCATAATCATTTGACGACCTTCCTGTTTTGGGTGTTGTTCTACAGTTGACAGTTCTTCAAGGTCTTTCTCAATCCGTTTCATCAGCACCATGCCCAAGTCTTTATGAGCCATCTCACGACCTCTAAAACGTACTGTTACCTTGGTTTTATCTCCGTCAGTCAAAAAACGTGTCAGACTGCGTAACTTAACCTGGTAATCACCTTCACCAGTTCCTGGTCGAAACTTGATTTCTTTTACCTGTATTTGTTTCTGTTTCTTCTTGGCAATTTGAAGTTTCTTGTTCTGCTCAAATTGGAATTTACCGTAATTCATGATACGGCATACAGGTGGATCAGCATTTGGTGAGATTTCGACAAGATCAAGATCGTCACTAGCAGCGAGACTCAAGGCTTCAGCTGTTGTCATGACTCCTGCTTGTTCGCCTTTTGCGTCTATAACACGAACATTTGGAGCAGTAATTCGGTTATTGATTCGGTCTTCTTTCTTTGAAGCGATATTAATTCCTCCAGTCAACTATACCAACAGTCCAAACCAAAATGGTTAGAAAAATATTCTAATAAAGCATGTCGCAGCTTATGCTAGCCAGCAATTATGCATCAATTCAACTTTAAACACCACATTCTTACTTAAATTTCTGCTAGAAAGTGTTGTTTGAGTCGTTCAAGATCAAACGCACCCAAATCTTTGCCTTTTTGAGTTCTCACAGTGACTCGCTGAGCATCGACTTCCTTGTCACCAATAATCAACAAGTAAGGTACGCGCTGCATAGAGTGTTCACGTATTTTAAAACCAATTTTCTCGTTTCTAAAATCCGAATTGACACGAAAACCATCTTCTGTCAGCATCCGTTCAACAGCTTGCGCATATTCCGCATGACGGTCTGCTATTGGTAAAACAACCGCTTGTATTGGAGCCAGCCATAATGGAAAAAAACCAGCATGGTGCTCGATTAAAATACCAATAAAACGTTCTATCGAGCCCAGAATGGCCCGGTGTAACATCACCGGTACATGACGTGAACTGTCATCTGCAACATAGGTTGCATCCAGGCGCTCAGGCATAGAAAAATCGACCTGGATAGTTCCACACTGCCAGACACGACCAATGCTGTCGCGCAATGAGAATTCAATTTTCGGCCCATAAAACGCTCCCTCACCCGGTTGTAATTCCCAATCGAGCTGTTTGTGATTGAGCGCTTGTTCCAACGCTAATTCGGACTTATCCCAAACTGCATCACTACCTACGCGATTCTCAGGTCGTGTTGACAATTTGATTAATACATCAGTAAAACCAAAATCTTTATAGACTTCAAATAACAAGTCAATAAATGCCGATACTTCGTCCTGAATTTGATCTTCTGTACAGAAAATGTGGGCATCATCTTGTACGAAATTGCGCACACGCATTAACCCGTGCAAGGTTCCAGATGGCTCGTTACGGTGACAACTACCAAATTCCGCCATACGAATCGGCAAATCGCGATAACTTTTAATGCCTTGATTGTAAATTTGCACGTGACACGGGCAATTCATCGGCTTGACAGCATATTCCCTGGTTTCTGACTGCGTGGTAAAAATCATTTCACCGAATTTATCCCAGTGCCCTGACTTTTCCCACAAAGAGCGATCAACTACTTGCGGAGTTTTGACCTCATCATAACCATGTTTGCGTAATTTATTGCGAATGAATTGCTCAATCAAGCAATAAATCGTCCAGCCTTTCGCATGCCAGAACACCATACCAGGCGCTTCTTCCTGCATATGGTATAAATCAAGTTGCTTGCCAAGCTTGCGGTGATCACGTTTTTCAGCTTCTGCAAGCCCATGCAGATAGGCTTTTAATGCTTTCTTGTCAAGCCAGGCAGTACCGTATATACGCTGCAACATTTCATTATTTGAATCACCGCGCCAGTATGCACCAGCCAGCTTCATCAATTTGAATACACCCAACTTGCCAGTATTCGGAACATGTGGGCCACGACATAAATCGGTGAAATCGTCCTGGGAGTACAATGATATGTGCTGATCAGCCGGAATGCTTTCTATAATTTCGGCTTTGTAGTGCTCGCCTATGTCACGAAACAACTGAACCGCTTCATCACGCGGCATCACTTCTCGTGAAATCGGGATTTTTTGCCCGGCAAGCTCAGTCATTTTACCTTCAATCAGTTCCAGATCTTCAGGTGTAAACGTGTGATCGCAGGAAAAATCATAATAGAATCCATTGTCGATCACTGGTCCAATAGTAACCTGCGCCTGCGGGAACAGCCTCTTAACAGCGTGAGCAAGCAAATGAGCGGTGGAATGTCTGATGATTTCCAGTGCATCAGCATCCTTTGCAGTCACAATGCTGAGTTGGACATTATTTGTAATTGGAGTACTGGCATCAACCAGAACATCATCAATACGTCCGGCGATAGTGGCCTTTGCGAGGCCAGATCCAATGTCTTCAGCCACATCCATCACCGTAACGCCAGACTCAAACTCGCGTTGTGAACCATCAGGAAGTGTTACTGTGATCATTGATTCGTGCTGCTCGTGTGTTGTACGCTTTTTACTGAAAATAAGTAACTACTCAGCGTATTCATATGTTGTCCAATAACTGCGTTATTTTCGTATTCGAATGATCACATATGATCGATAATGCTCACATTCTCCGTGCGTAAATGCCTTGTTCTGGAACAAAATCTAAACAAATTGAGCAATTACGAAAATAAAACGAAAAAAGCATCGCTGTGCGATGCTCTGTCTGGGCTAATCCAGGGGATTTGGTAGGCGCGATTGGAGTTGAACCAACGACCCCCACCATGTCAAGGTGGTGCTCTAACCAACTGAGCTACGCGCCTGCTTAACCTTTAGCTTGTCAAATTATACTTGATACTAATATGATTGCAAGATGCAAATTAAAAAGCCTTGAAATAACAATAATCTAAAAGACGAAATGCTGACTATCAGCCGCACAATAGGTGATCTTATTCGTCTAAACGTTAGTATGGTTTACAATGTCACCGTCATATATATCAGAAGATACCAACAGATTTGTTCAAAAAATAATTCGTAATTATTCAGCGTAACCCGTAACTTGTTTAGGAGTGAGAATTCAATAATATCCGAATCTTGAGGCAGGATTTTTGTTCGTATTCAAGGCGTAGAAATAGGCGCATAGCCTAGCTACGCAACTGTTTCTACAACGCGGAAGACGGATAAAAAGACAAGTCAAGATTCGGATATTATTGAATTCTCGCTGCTTAGGAATGTGCATGGAATAACTTGAACAATGATGAAGCAAAAAGATCAGCCAGAATATTCAAGTTATTCCATGCACGTTTGATTGCTCTCACATGTACAAGAACAAGGCGAAAGCGCACAGTTCAATATGTGTAAATGAGCACTTTAAAAGCGGCTATCTGGACAAAATAGAGGTAAGTTTCAGTTACAATAATTCAAAGTAAAAACAGGAAAATTAAATGGCTTTAGATATCGTCTTAACCGTGATTGTCACAACCATCATTCAATCTGTATTTGGAGTAGGTGTGCTGTTGTTTGGCACACCTTTGTTGTTGCTATTCGGCTATCAGTTTTTAGAAACATTAACCATACTGCTACCAATTTCACTGACCATTAATGCAATCCAGATCGCTCGTTACTACCGTGAAATTGATAGAGACTTTTACATCAAGGTATTAGTCTTTACTGTTCCATTGATTGTTCTCTCACTGTTTTTATTGACCAGATCAAATATCAACGTCGGCCTGATGGTTGGAGTCTTCCTGATTTTTGTTGGGTTGCAGAATTATTCATCACGAATCAATGATATGCTGCAAATTCTGGTGCGTTATGAAAAAGCATACTTGATTGTCATGGGGATTGTGCATGGACTCACTAATCTAGGTGGCTCACTGCTGACAGCAGTCGTCCACAACAAGCAACTATCAAAACATGCAACGCGAGTAACCATTGCAGCTGCCTACGCTAGTTTCGCTGTATTTCAAATAGCAACGCTGTTTGTTGCTGTGCAACATCTGGATTTTAACATTCTGAATAATATTGCATATTTGATATTTGCTATTCTTATTTACATCGTTGCCGAAGAAGCTGTCTATGTTTCCATTGACAACAAGCAGTATCGAGTTGTTTTTAGTGGGTTTTTATTTGTTTCAGGGATTGTATTGATCGGCAAATCATTAGTTTAAGGAATGGGACTTTAAATAACTTGTAGATTCTGACTTGTTTTTTTATTCGCCTTCTTCGTTGCGGCAATAGTTACATAGCAGTGTGTATTTCCGACTGAATAAGATTTTTTGTGAATCCAGATAGCTACGCGATCATCTCGCCATCTGGTGAAAAATGCGGGCTAGCGAGGGCTCGTCTCCTGGATTTCTCACCCCTTCTTAAATTTCTGCAAGGCTCGCCAGAAATTGTTTATTCAGAGTGCGAGAATGATCATTCCAGGCAGTTTCAAAGCCCAAACAGTGCTGACAGTGTCATTTCTTGATATTTGATGGCGTTATTTTACCGCCAACGACTCTATTGCCTGCGATTAGACGATGCTTTTCCTGAAGACACCATTTGTGTTGTTGTGGCGACGCTTGTAGGCAAAAACCAAAAACCTTCAAGTTATGAATTGACAAGCCCTTAGGTGACTTAAATGACTAATTCAAAACATGGTGGTTCATCGGTAGCAGTATGGGGCAGCGTGTGAGTCCTTGACAATGAATGAAGTAGGGTGGGTTGAGGAGCCAATGTTGTATATGATGTGTAAGTAATGGGCTTATTCGCTTTGTTGTTCTGTGATAAAGCAATCATACATTTGAAATATTTACTAGATTAATGTATGTTGTAGGCTACATGTATGTTTTTACTGATGTAACGTAGCTGAAGTGTCCTGATTATTAATTAGGAAGTAGTACGCAGTCAATGCGCGCTGAGATTGGATTTAAAAGGTGTTCGCTCAGTTTGTAGCGGGCGGCCATTTAAAATATAGCGAGACAAAAAGTATTCAAGCGGTTGACAACCATGATTATTTTCATTGGGATAGATCATGCGTTTAATATGGCCATAGACAAATTAGAGAGCTTCAGTACTGTAATAACGTAGACTCAAATTACCACATGAAAGGTCTTGTCAGTATATTTTACAATAGCTGATTTGTTCAACAGTACAGTAATTGCAAGTAAGTTCAACTACATGTTTTTAAGGTGAAAAATATGTTTTGGATCGAATGATGCATAGTTATTCAGAAACAAACAAAAACTATAAGGAAGGTGAGTTTATGAAAAAAATAAATATACTCTCGCTCGCTGCTGCTATATCAGCAGCTTTGTTGAGTACGCAGGTGTCAGCAGGCATCGTTGGAATTGATAATTTTGATCAAACTACACAAGTCTTGGAGTTTGATCCACCGGCAGGAACACCTGTTCCTCCTGCATCTTCGGAGTTTAATGAAGTCCAAACTGGACCGGGCGAAGCGATCGGCGGATATAGAGATATGTTTATTAGCACCGCCAATCCGATTACTTTCAATGATAACGGACAGGCAACGGTTGTCAGTTCTCTTGGAGAAGTACAAGTTTCCAATACGGGTAATGCCAGCATAGTTGTTGAGTTTACTTGGGATGGAATGGATAATTCTGCTGCTGTAGACACAGACGGTTTAGGGGGCATTGACCTCACTATGGGCGGTTTGAACGATGGTATTTTGGTTGGCAATACGCGAACTGATCTTGATGTGGCTTTGCAGTTCAACATATGGGATACGTCAGGCGCAACAGGCAGTTTATCACGTACGTTTCAGCAGGATACAAATGGTGAAGACGTCTTTTTCGCTTACGATCAATTGAGTAATGCTATTGATTTGACTAACATTGGTGCTATTCAGCTAGTTGTCACTGGACCTGATGCCTACGATTTGCAGTTTGATCTCCTGCAGTCAACTACTTTGACACCTCAAACACCAACACCTCCAACAACAACACCTCCGCCAACATCTGTTGCATCACCTGCTACATTAGCTTTGGTTAGCATAGGTCTTTTTGGTCTGGGGTTTACGCGTCATCGTAACAAACGCAGCTAGTTAATCTTTTTTGGTATAATAGTGAGCGGGCGATCGTCCGCTCAAACGTCAGTAGTCTCTTGTCCTGATTTTAATGAAGCCACTTTTTTTTCAGGGCAAAAAATTAGCATCTAGCTGATATCAACCCTGTTTGCAGCGTCTGGAAAAGCTAGACGTAGCAAGGCATTAATCGCTTATTCCGTTTCCTTAGGAACGCGCATGATATAACGTGAACAATTGACGTAGGCCATTGTTGTCAAATTACTGTTCATATTCAAGGCGCGAAAACAAGCGCATAGTGAGCTATGTAACTGTTTTCGTAACACCGAAGATGAGCAAAAAGACAAGTGAATTGTTCAAGTTATTTTATGCGAGTTCCTTAGCATAGGAAAGACATTAAACTTTCTGAGCGCATATAATTGACCCGTATCTGAAGAAGTGTTGATTGTATTGGTTTTGATTTGCAAGATCACGTACAACTATGCTTCCACTCTGTTTCCCTAAGTGGTCAGCGAAGGCAATGACAGATAACCCAACAGCTTTGTAATACGCGGAAAACTACCTCTTCCGTGCCCCTCAAACACGAAGCTTCGCCTCAATAGAACCCAATCAGTGTTACTTATTTCACCTTGGGCCCATCGATGTTGATTACATCAGGGTTTGAAGCTGACTGGCTATAATCAAGAACGCTTCATCTTTCAAACGAAATCCAGAAGTTTTAACTCCTCGCTCCTGAGGAACGTGCATGAAATAAGTTGAACAATTATAGCGCAGGATTTTTGTTTCTGACTCAACGATCTCATCTCAAGAGGCGCATAATTGGTCTACGCAACGATTGAGATCGTTGCGTCAGGAACAAAAACACAAGTCAGAATGTTTCAAGTTATTTCATGCACGTTCCTTAGCCCACTATATGTTATTGCTGCGCCTTGAAGACAAACAAAAACTTTACATCAGTTGTTGAAATTATTTCTTGCATGCGCCTGAATAACAAAGGGGAAGAATAGATGCTGGTTTGGTTGAAATCGCTAAAAGATGATAACAAAATTAAATTGATTGTTGTGATCCTTGGTATTTTATTTGCCGCTGCTTATTTTGGAAAAAGCTGGAATGACTCTTCGTCATCATTATTCCCGCGAAAACCATCAACCCAACGTAATACTGATACAGTCAATGGTAGCATTGCTCCCTCGCAAACTGAGACCGACGATATCAATATTGGCATCAATCTGGAGCAGTATAAACAAGTTCTTAAAGAACGTGAAGCTGAAGTCAAAGCGGAGCTCAAGCAAGTTCACGCCAAAAATAGACAGCTGTTGGAAACTGATTCACAAGGAATACAGCGGCAATTGCAGGATCTCGAAGCCAGCCATAAAGGTTACATCAACAGCCTCAAAGAACGAATTGTACAGCTGGAAAGTTTGCGTGGTCAGCTTCCTGATGCTGTCTTGGAACAAGCCAAATCAGCGTTGGAAAAAGGTGACAGCCAACGTGCAGACCAAATATTCGAACAGATCGAAGAACAAGTAGATATCGCCATCACTGTTACCGCAGAAGCGGCCTATCAACGCAGTCAAATTGCGAAGGATGCTATTCATTATGCCGATGCTTACGTGCATTCACAAAAAGCGGCTAGATTGCTGCAAGGTAATGCTGTGTATCTATCCGCAGCAGGCACATTAGCACAGATTTTAGGACGTTATTCTGAAGCCATCGATTATTTTGAACAAGCTTTAACGAGTGACTTGAACACCTATGGTGAAGACCATCCTTTTGTAGCTAGAGATCGGAATAATTTAGGACTTACCTGGGATTTCCTCGGCGAGTACCAAAAAGCCATTGAGTACTACTCATTAACCTTGACCAGTGACTTGAACAGTTTTGGTGAAGCGCACCCTTTTGTGGCGATTGGTCGGAATAATTTAGGGAGCGCCTGGAACGCACTTAAGAACTATCCAAAAGCCATTGAGTACTTTGAATTGGCCTTGACCAGTAATTTGAAAACCTATGGCGATGATCATCCTATTGTGGCTACAAATTGGAATAATTTGGGGATGGCTTGGCAAGCACTTGGTGAGTACCAAAAAGCCATTGAGTACCTGGAATTAGCCTTGGTTAGCGACTTGAAAACCTATGGCGAAGATCATCCTTTTGTGGCTAGAGATCGAAATAATTTAGGAAGTGCGTGGGACTTCATCGGTGAGTACCAAAAAGCCATTGAGTACTATACATTGGCGTTAGCGAGTTGCGAAATAATGTTAGGAAAAGACCATCCGAATACGCAACTGGTGCAAAGACATTTAACCGATACTAGAAATAAAATGAAACAGTCTGTAGCACAATAAGGAAAATTTTCTGATCAGAAATTTTACAAGAAAGTTAGGTGGTTTGACGGATATTGAGAATTGAAGTGGTTAGCTGTTAGTCCGCTTTCTCGTCAGTCTGGTGAGAAAGTGGGCGAGTCGTTGCTGTCGAACTGTTTGGCTAAGGAATGTGCATGGAATAATTTGAACAATTGACGTAGGCCATTGTTGTTAAATTGCTGTTCATATTCAAGGCGCGAAAACAGGCGCATAGTGAGCTATGTAACTGTTTTC
>JAZGEP010000262.1:0-2715 GCA_036478815.1 Methylococcales bacterium | reverse complement strand
ACTAGTAGTCTTTCAATCTGATACCGCCTAATCTTAAAATGCTTTCTCATCAATAGTCAATATTTTATTGAGAGTGTATATGAAAAAGAAATTCATTGTCCGGTTGTCAGATGTTAATTGATATGGGAATCGACTTATTATTAGGTAATATCACATTGAAAGACTACTAGCAGGCAATCTGAGCAGTTACTGATTACGCTGAGTGGTTGCAAATTAATTTAACATTTTACTTATCTTTTGTCTTATCTTCGGCATTGCATCAATAGCTACATAGTTCACTATGCGCCTGTTTCTGCGCCTTGAAGATGAAAAAAATCCTGCGTAAAATTGTTAAATTAATTATGCTCAGGTATTTAATGTGCAATCCTGATATTTTTATTAGGTGGCCTGTTTATGCAAACCGCATTCTTTGTTTGCAGAAGATTCCCACCACCAACGACCCTCTCGTTCATGCTGACCTGGATGAATGGGGCGAGTACATGGTTCGCAGCCGATGCTATTATAACCGTGTGAGTGAAGGGGATTAAACGGTACTTGATAAGCATCAATATAATCCCAAACCTGCTGAGATGACCAGTTAGTGAGAGGATTGAACTTGACCAGAGAATGATCAGCGCTGGAGAAAAAATTATCAGCCTCAACTTCAACTAAATCAGCGCGTGTCTCCAGGCTTTGATCTTTGCGCTGTCCGGTAATCCAGGCATTGAAACCGGGCAAGTAGTCTCGTAATACATCGACTTTGCGAATTCCGCAACACTCATGATGTCCGTCCTGGTAAAAACTGAACAGCCCTTTGTCGTGAACAAAGTTTTGCAGTGTTATCTTGCTAGGGCTAAGTATTGTTAGTTTTAAGTCATAATGTTTACGGACTGTTTCAAGAAATTGATAAGTTTCTGCATGTAGTCGTCCTGTGTCTATTGTAAAAACCTCAAGATCGGGACGCATTTTGATGGCCATATCGATCAATACAATATCCTCAGCGCCACTGAAAGACAAAGCGATGTGCTGATGGTTTTCCAGAGCAGCCTTGAGAATTGGACGTGGCCCTTTTCCAGTTAAGCTGGTAAGTAGTTGTTCTATATTGTTTTCAGTCATGAGTGAGGTTTGTGGCTGTCGGCGGGTTTTCCATCCATCTGTATTCAAAACAAGTGAATTCAGTGTTCCGATTTAGTATCTAATGATCGTATCATTTTTTTCAGTACAGTTAGTCCTCTGGATCATACTCATAAACCACTAGTACAGCAAACCGTAAGTTCGACTAATCATGTGGCGAGGATATGTTTTTCGAGAGTAAGGCGGACAAGCGCAGGCATAGCAGGCTACGTCAAGTTTGTTCAACGCAGCTATCGGAAATAAAGACTGTCACATTATTAGTCGAACTTGTGGATTGCTGTACTAGTACAGCAATCCGTGTGTTCTACTATTAATGTGGTGACTGCTGTTTTCGGACAGCCTTCTAGTCTTAGCAGACTACAGACTTGTCTAGTTGTTGTGAGAAATATTTTTTTAAAAAATCGTCAAATGGAAGAGCATCTTGTGTTTCTATTTGTTGTTGTTTGCGAATTGAATCGACAGTTAATGAATGAAACCACTGGTTTTTTTTCTCATCGACTGCAAGTTGATTAAAATATTGCCGATGTGCTTGAGAGAGTTGTAATGCATATTCCCCAAATGACTGATTTGATGTCTGCAAATCATAGAGAATTTGTGTCGAATGAGACAGCTGTGGATTATCAAACATTCGCTGTTGATGTGCTAACGCTGTCATATAAACGGGGTCCTCAACTTGATCATCAAGCAACTGACAGAGACTCGCAACTGATGCTAAGGTTGATGTAGCCCAGCTTTGTACTGAAACAGCCTCTCCATTATGGTTTAGAAGTAAATCCGGGTTGCGCCCATCATAAGCCACTTTTAGTATGTTTTGTCTGATTTCAGCTGGTTCATTTTCGCTATGAGGCGGGCTCGGTTCCAGTAGACAGAACAACACAAATGACTCAAGAAACTGGCATTGTTGTTCACTGATTCCTAGTGGTTCGGACAAATTTAAGTCAAGCATACGCAGTTCAATGTAACGGATGCCTCTGCTTTTTAAGGCTAACGATGGTTTCTCGCACGATTTAATCGGTTGTTTTGGTCGAACAGGGCTGTAATATTCATTTTCAATTTGCAAGACCGAATCATTGAGTTGTCGATAGCGATCGCCAATTTTGACGCCGATCGATTGGTAATCAGAGAAAGGGGTTGTTGTGGCTCTGGACAAATCATTGATGTAGTCATCCAGATTATTGAAGCAAATTTTAAGCGTAGCCTGCGCATTACTTTGGTAGCCGATTTCACTCATGCGCAATGAAGTTGCATGCGGTTTGTACATGGTGCCTGGATTCAATTCATCAAACCTGGGGATTAAGTGTTTGCGATCATTCAGAAATGCCGGACAAAAAGCTGGTGATGAGCCAAATAAATAGGTTAGTAACCAGCTATAACGTCGAATATTACGAATCAGCCCCATATAAGCTGTGTTAATGAATGTTTGTAAAGGCTCTGTGTTTTGCTCAGATTGTTGATAGATTGGCCAGAATGATTCCGCAATTGAATAATTGAAATGAAGACCAGAGATTGCCTGCATGCTTTTGCCATAACGGTGTCCAAGTCCGATACGATAAACATGTTTCATACGACCGATATTGGATCGTCCATAATCTGCTATTGGCA
>JAZGEP010000261.1:0-12562 GCA_036478815.1 Methylococcales bacterium | reverse complement strand
GAGAATAGAAGCCGTAGCGAGGGAAAGCGGTTTTGAGTCCATTGTTTCGATTAAATGAGGCGAATACTTGTTGTATTGAACGAATTTAATCGGAAAAATGGGCCAAAATCTGCTTTTCCGTAGTAGGTTCTCTATTCTCGGACAGCCTCCTAGACAGTCTCTAAAACTTTTGGCAATTACAATAAGGATTGTGCTTAAGGAACGCGCATGAAATAACTTAGACAACTGGCGCAGGATTGTTGTTTGTCATTAAGGCGCCGTAACAGGCGCATAGTGAGCTATGTAACTGTTGCGGCAACACCGAAGACGGACAACAAGACAAGTCAGTTGTCTAAGTTATTTCATGCACGTTTGTAAGTTTAAAATAACTCTCAATCAAGATCTTGCGCTTTGTATGCGCGATTGTTTGCAGGATTTAGGCTTGAAATAAAATAAAAGGGTTTAATATGGCAAAACCGGTGATTTTTGGTGAGGTATTGTTTGATCATTTTCCTGATGATAGCCTCATCCTCGGTGGTGCACCATTCAACGTTGCTTGGCATTTGCAAGCATTTGGTGTGGAACCGTTGTTTATTAGTCGTGTCGGTGATGATGAACTGGGTCGCCGTATCCAATCCTCAATGCAGGATTGGGGCATGGATACTTCCGGGCTGCAGATTGACTCGAGGTATCCTACAGGAACCGTTGAAATTGAGATCGATAACGGCGAGCCATCTTACGAGATAGTGATTAACCAGGCTTACGATTTTATCGACGCGAATCAGCTTGCTGAGATAATTGATGGATCGCTTTTGTATCAAGGCAGTCTGGCCTTGCGCAACCCAGAGTCACGTAATGCTCTGGAAGAATTGAGAACAAAGCTGGATTTGCCGGTGTTTGTCGATGTCAATTTACGTGCGCCTTGGTGGGACAAAGACACCGTCAGTTTACAGCTTGAAGCGGCGCGCTGGGCCAAACTGAATGGTGAGGAATTATACGAATTGTCACCCGTCGACGGTGAAATGGAAACCCAGGCAAAAGCACTTCAGGAAGCCTGTGAGCTGTCGCTACTGATTGTTACCCTTGGTGAAAAAGGAGCGTTGGCACGAACCGCTGAAGGCGTTTTTTATCATATCGAACCGGAAGCACACACTCCGGTTGTTGACGCAGTCGGAGCAGGAGATGCGTTTACCTCCGTTATTTTGCTTGGATTGCTTTCAGGTTGGGATTTGGACAAGAGTCTTGAACGAGCTCAATTATTCGCTAGCGCTGTGGTGGGGATTCGTGGCGCCACGCCAACACACAAAATATTTTATAAGCCTTTTAGGAATGGAAATTAAATAACTTGAACATTTCCTTACCAAAACCAAAACCAAACCAAAATCAGGAGCAAAGCTTGAACACCAAGAACAGACAAGAATTTGTGGATTCACTTCACACCTACCTGCGTGAAAATCATAGCCAAGCTCATCAGGTGTTTCATCATTATTTGGGAACCGATCGTCGCTTTTTTCTGCGCAGCGACCTTCTGGATGGTTTTACCAAGCTCTGCGACGTTGATAGCACACTCACTAATAGCCCTTTGTCTGACGTGATACATGCTACTCAGGAAGCGGTACTGGATGCTAACTGGTTCTGCTTTGCAGTGCGCCGCCGCATCGGACGCTGGTTTTATCTGCGTATTCATCTGGAAGCCATGGATGCTGAACTGATTTCTGTCAGCGAGTTTTTGCGTTTTAAAGAGCAGATGGTTGGTCAAGGCAATACGACACCTGATGAATGGATGCTGGAAGTGGATCTGCAACCTTTTTCTCGTGAGTTTAAGAAACCCAGCGAGCCGCGCTCTATCGGTCGGGGCGCAGATTTTCTGTGCAAGCGCATGTCTAGCGAGTTGTTCGATAGTCGGGGTGAAGGTGTACAAAAACTGGTGGATTTTCTGCAAATCCACAGTTACCAGGGCCAACAGCTGATGCTCAACACTGGCATAAAAGATGTTGATACCTTGCGCCGAGCATTGCGCAGCGCTGATGCTTATCTCAAAACCCAGCAAGCAGACACCAAATGGGGGCTACTGGAGAACGAGTTACGAGGATTTGGTTTTGAGGTTGGTTGGGGTCGTGATGCAGCACGGGTTTCAGAAAGCTTACAACTACTGATGGATTTGTTTGAAGCGCCTTCACCGGATGCGCTTGAAGCATTCCTGAGTCGTATACCGATGATTTTCTCAGTGGCGATTATGTCTCCGCACGGCTGGTTCGGTCAAGCGGATGTGCTGGGCAGGCCGGATACCGGTGGACAGGTTGTCTATATTCTCGACCAGGTGCGTGCTATAGAAGAGGATATTAAACAACGACTCGATGATCAAGGGCTGGATATTGAACCGAAGATCGTGGTTTTAACCCGGCTCATTCCTGAAGCCGACGGGACCAGTTGCGACCAGCGTTTAGAGCCCATCGCTGGTTCCAGAAATGCAGTCATCTTGCGAATTCCGTTTCGTGCTGAAAGCGGAGAAGTGGTTCCTGAATGGATATCCCGTTTCGAAGTCTGGCCTTATATGGAGCGCTATACTCTGGATGCTGAGCGAGAATTGCTGGCAGAACTCGGTGGAAACCCAGATTTGATCGTTGGCAACTATTCTGATGGCAATCTGGTCGCATCGCTAATGTCTCATCGCCTGGGTGTCACTCAGTGTAATATTGCGCATGCGCTGGAAAAGACCAAATACCTGTACTCCGATCTTTTTTGGCAGGAGAATGAAGAGCAATACCACTTTTCTTGCCAGTTCAGCGTGGATCTTCTGGCGATGAATATGGCCGACTTCATTATTGCCAGTACTTATCAAGAGATTGCGGGTACTGAAGAAACCATTGGTCAGTACGAGGCTCATCAGGCGTTTACTCTGCCAGAATTGTACCGTGTGGTTGATGGCATTGATGTCTACGATCCCAAGTTTAATATCGTTTCTCCAGGCGCGGATGATAAAGTCTATTTCTCTTACACTGAAGAGGGACGGCGTTTGCGTCACTTGGAGCCTGAGCTTGAGGAGCTGGTTTTTGGTAAACCTGTTGCTGGTGCAAGCCGTGGTCAAATTGTCGATCCAGATAAACCACTGTTATTTACCATGGCACGGATGGATCGGATTAAAAATATCACCGGTCTGGTGGAGTGGTATGGACAGAGTGATGCCTTGCGTCAAGAGACAAATCTGTTGATTGCCTCAGGTTATATTGATCCGAACCGTTCTAGTGATACCGAGGAACGCGCTCAGTTGGAGAAAATGCACCAGCTGATGGATCAATACGACCTGGATGGACAAGTACGCTGGCTAGAAGGCCAGGTTGACCGCGAGCGCAATGGTGAGTTATATCGCTTTGTGGCGGATCGGCAGGGAGCCTTTGTACAGCCCGCACTGTTTGAAGCCTTTGGCTTGACTGTGATTGAAGCCATGGGTACAGGTCTGCCAACCTTTGCCACCTGTTTTGGTGGACCGTTGGAGATTATTGAAGAGGGCATTTCAGGCTACCATATCGACCCAAATCACGGCGATGTCGCTGCACAGAAGATTGCCGATTTTTTTGTCACATGCAAGACAGATTCCAAGCTGTGGAAACAGATATCGGAAGGGGCATTGCTACGCGTCGAAACTCATTATACCTGGCAGCGTTATGCCGAACGCATGATGACTTTGTCACGCATTTACGGATTCTGGAAATACATCACTGGTGTCGAGCGTGCCGAGACCCAGCGTTATTTGGAGATGTTTTATAGTCTTCAGTTGCGTCCTCGTATTGAGACTGTCGAAGCTAAGCGCTAATTATGTTTCTGGGAAACTTCAATGTTGCTACTCAGCTTACCCTCATAATTTGTCCAATCGCTGTCTGGAAAGTGCTCAAACACCTGTAAACTCCGCGCTTTCGCCTTGTTCTTGAACAAACTAGAGGGCGATTTGAGCAGTTACAGATTACGCTGAGTAGTTAGGTGGTTTGACGAAATAAGGTTACCAACCTTGCTTGTCTTTTTGCTCCTGACCAACGCAATCTCAATCGTTGCGTAGAATAACTATGCGCCTTTTGAGATAGTTCGGTCAGAAACAAAAATCCTGCGCAATCTTGGTAACTTTATTCCGTCAAACCACCTTACCTTCAATGTATCTATAATCTACGATGATAGATGTTGTGTATATCACCTTAATTCTGCAAGTGATTGGGCTCGGGTGCTGATTCCATGTGGTGTTATTAATTTCACCATGAAGAACATGAGGAAAAGAGGCAAAGGTGCGTTGCTCTCACTTTATTTGTTGTAGATATGGGGCCGCTGCTATATTACCGTTATCTTTCCTTCATGGTGAATAATCAAGTCTTAAATGGGATAAAAAAACCGCACAATGAACATTGTTCTGAATTAGAACCCGCGCGCTCAGAATTCAAGGCATTGATCTATTGGAAAAAAATAAATTTTGCATATAGACCAATAGTTTGTGTTCTATGTGTGCAAGCACTTACAGGATTTAGCCCACATTTCTCACAAGTTGATCCCAGTAGGCACTCCATTCTCGGATAGCCTCCTGGTTATCACTATTATTTGAAATCAGCGATAACATCATCAGCATCCTTTTCAGCGCGACCGATTGCTATGAGTACAGGTTGTAATATTCGCCGTGCTGGAATTGGGGTAGGGAATGGATGTTGCAATATTTCCAGTGTTGCTGATTTTATAGTGTTTGCTGGGATTCCCGTATAAACAGTGTTATCCAATAATTGTGGGCTGTAGCGTAGTGAGTTATAAGCGTAACAGATTGTAGTAAAACTGGTTTTTAATTGTGGAAATGCTCGAATCATTTCGCGTCGATATTGCCGCAGCGTCCAGCTTGGATCGCGTGGAGAACCATAACGGCTTAGCAGCACTTCCATTTCGTGATAGCAAACCGACAATAGTTGCACAGGGTTTGATTCTGTATGGCGCTTTATTCGATTACAGGCCACTATTACTTTGATTCGATAATACAAATAATGCCAGAGAAGATAACCGAATAAACCAGTTAAAAACATCCACCAGGCATTGCTTGCAAGAAAACCTCCCAGAGCAAATACGATGGTTTTGATGGTATTCCATGTGACATGAACAATCAGATTGAATTGTTCAAAGAACCAATTTAGAGTCGTGTAGAGACTGGCTTCTAATGAACCTGGTGCCAGATTATCTGCGTCTATGCTCATTTTTTCGTAATATTCTTGCAAGGCCTGCGCGGGGTCTGTTGGGCGTGTTTCTTTGGGTAATGCATAGGCGGCAGTTGGTTCAAACGTCACCCAACCTGTACCCGCGATCCAGGCTTCTACCCAGGCATGACCATCCAGTACACGTGCTTCATAATAGCCTGTAACTGGATTGAATGTGGTTACTGAGTATCCAGTGACCAAACGGGCAGGGATATCCTGCGCACGCAATAATATAGTGAGTGCTGTGGCAAAATACTCACAATGACCATATTGGGTTTCAAACAGAAATTCGTCTAGCGGAATCTCGTTTTGTGACATGATTGTCTGGTATGAAAATTTGAACTCGTTACGCAAATAATTCTCCATTGCCAGCGCTTTATCCAGTGATGATGGAAGATTTGCGGACAAACTATTGGATAATGTAACAATCCGTGCCGGCAACTGATCTGGTAATTGCAAATACGCTGGTTTATCTGGTTCAATTGTTTGTTCTATATAGGGACGACCAGGTCGTATTTTAGCCGGTATATGGACTGAGTAAATGGTATTTGGCCTGATACGTTTGGGCGAATATAATGAACCATAGGAATCTTGCGCGATGACACTGCCTGGGAAACGTAATTCGACAGATTCTGGTGGAATAACAATCAGTGTCTTGCCACTGAGTGCCTTGCGCATGGTTATTGTATATTGGTTCAATAGTGTATCTTGGTGAGTTTGCTTGAGAATCAGCTTGCCGTTTTCTAATCGGTGCTTTATTGTGCGTTGATCGCTGGTGTGCCATGATTTTCCGTCAAAATGATCAAACACTGCGCCACGCAAATATTGACCTCTGGATCCTTGCATGTACAGAACAATGTCATTTGAAATGCCATCGCCATTGTTATCACTGCTAATATCTGGTCGTAGTTGGTCGTTAAGTGAAAACCTCTGGGAGAATCCGGGGAATCGAACTGTATCTGGATCAGAAGTGGTTTTTGTTAAATCATCAGCGGTAAGTTGCGATGTAGCGTCTGGCTGATTGTTAGTATATTGTTGAGAATCGAGATTGTTAGTATCCAGCTGATCCGTATGATTTTCCCAATTGTCATTGACATCACGATTGTCAGCCTGTTCCTGCCACACTCCATCATGGTAGTTATTATCCCCTCCAGCCGGGAAAAATCCATAATGTGCCGCAGGTGGACGCGGGATTAACAAATACATGCCAGAGGTGAGTAGAATAATCGGTAAACCGATCATTAAACCAATGCGAATCACTGGGATGGTACTTTGTTGCTGGTTGTCTGATGCGAGTGATTGATGGATACGTGCACTGTAATAATCCAACACCAGAGTGACGACCATGGTCATTACATAAATTAGAATATAAATCAAAAACAGGCTGTCTTTACTCAGCGATGCTGCATATAAAATCAAGCAGAATGATGCCAGCAACAAAAAATACAGTGTTCTACGATTAGTCAGACGGATGCTCATTGCGATCAGCAGCCATACTAACAATAAACTTAGCGCAACATCCATATTGCTGGTCATGCTTTGATAGATGAATACACAGAGACCAATCAATGCTATCAGGTTCTGCATCCCTTGATCGCCATCACGGCGACTACGCGCAGCTACCCAACCAGCAGTTAAACCAAGCGCAAGCAGAATACCCCAGCCAAGGATATGCAATGCTAATTCTAAGAATGATGCGCGCAGACTGGCTTGAGCTGTTACTGCTGCCAGTAAAGCCACGAATAAAGTGATATAGATTTTTGGCGTGACTAGACGTTCGGAACCGGCTATTGCGCTCATTGAAATAATCTCGCTAAATCTGTCCCGCGTTGGACAGTAAACACTGAAATGCCCCGTTCTTTGGCGTGTACAAACGCTGTTTGATAACGTTTTGATTCAAACGTAGGCACATCAAAACGATAAATAATTGGATGATAGTTTTTTGCTAACAAAAGGTGCAAACTGTCTTGCAGATCGATCTGTCCATTATCAAACAAAATAACACTGCCACCAGTACTTTGTTGAGATACAAACTGACGAATCATCTGTTGGTAATCAATCTCATCATCAGCTTTTACCCAGGCGAGTGATTCCAGTAAATCCTGGTGTTGTGAAGGGCTTATATAATTTTGTATCGATTGCAGATGTTGATTGCTGCCAGATAAACTGAAAGGAATCTCTTGTTGTAACGCATAATTGCCCAGTGAAACTGCAATTTTTACTGCATATTCCAGTGTCGAATGTTTGCCAGTTCCAATATCAGACCCAGTTTTTAAATCTAGTATCACACTCAAATGGGTGGTGGTGAGCGGATGAAATTCTCGTACGATTAGTTCACCGCGCCGCGCCGTTGAAGGCCAATGAATATGACGCATCCCGTCACCGTGGCGGTATTCACGAACACCGGAAAATTCATCATGGCCTTTGCTGTGTTGTTGCACATGCGCTTGATCAGCTCGATTACTTCGATAAGTGCCGATGTTAAATTGATGAACTTTCAATGGTAGCGGATAGACTGTGATACTGTCGGCGCTATTTGGAATTTCCACTTGATGGCGACTGATGCCTAGTGGAAAACCGGATTTAAGTACCAAAGGCCCGAGTTGATGGACTCCACGCAAATCGCAAGATATCGACACAGTGGTGGACTGTTGATCCGAAAGCATGGGCACAAAAGTCATTGATTGCTGGTTGTTCTCGGTAGAAAAAGGCAATCGATCCCAAACTTCAATTAAATAACGACTCAACCAGCCAGATGACATTAAATTCAGAGTGACTTTTACTTTATCGCCTTCTACAGCAGTGGCAGGAACAGAGCGACGTACCGTTACTCCTAGCAAGTTGCAACGTGGAGTGATCCAGGCAACAAGCAATGTCGCAACAATCAGTGACACCATGCCATAGAGCAGAGCAATCCCACGATTCCAAGCCACTAATAGTAGAATCAAACTTAAACCAGAGAGAAACCAGTTTAGCTGTAGCTTGGCCAGTCTTTTTTCAAGCCAGGATGTCGTGTCATCGTCTTCAATTAAGATGCGCTGGGATTCCATGCAATATTTTCGTTAATAGTGACTGGGACTGGCACAGTGTCCAGAATCGAAGTGACAATATAATCAGCGCTTTGTTCTACTTGCATTTGTGGTTTAACCACTATTCGGTGAGAGAGTACTGGCTTGGCAATCAGCTTGACTAACGATGGGTCAACGTACGATTCGCCTTTTATGAATGCTGCCGCCTGTGCTGCACGCATCATCGCTAGTGATGCTCTGGGACTTGCACCCCAGCTCAGTGATTCATGTTCACGGGTTTTCTGAGCAATTGCTGCGATATAACGCATCACGTCATTGTCGACATGAATCTGAGATACTTTTTCTTGTAACTCAAGTATTTGTTTTGGTTTGATCACCGATTCGAGAGAGTTGATGGGATGAGATTCGCGCTGCATACTCATCATCTCTGCTTCTTCTGTTAGTGTTGGGTAACCCAATGAAATGCGCATGAAGAATCTGTCCAGTTGAGCTTCAGGTAACGGATAAGTGCCGTGATTCTCAATTGGATTCTGAGTTGCAATGACCATGAATGGCTTGCGCAACTTGTAAGTTTTTCCATCAACCGAGACTTGCGCTTCTGCCATTGCTTCCAATAGTGCCGACTGCGCACGTGGTGTTGCCCGATTGATTTCGTCAACCAGTAACAAATTGGTGAATAAGGGGCCAGGGCGGAATTTAAACTCGCGAGTTTTATCATTGAAAATGGGTACCCCAGTCACATCAGAAGGCATTAGGTCTGGTGTGCACTGTAACCGCTTGTAGGATACAGACAATGATTTGGCCATTGAACGTGCTAGCATGGTTTTACCCAAACCAGGTGCATCTTCAATTAATAAATGTCCACGGGCCAACAATGCGACGGTAGCAAAAAATATAGATTCATGTTTACCGACAATTACTTTAGAAATATTGTCGACAACCGCTTTAAGTGGTTTATCTTCAGACATGGTCTCTCCGAATATCTATTAGCAAACGCTGGTCAGAAAAGCTTCTGACAATTTTATATTTAAGACTAGTTGAATTTGAGTGTTTTGCTGACTAATCAGGCAATAATAGAATGACTTTCTGATAAAATCACACTATTCGGATTTTATTAAATCCTCGCTCCTGAGAAATAATCCTTGATTGACGATAACATTATGCTAAACGTGTTTTTTACTGTTGACATACAAACCGATTTTAATGACTGGACTGAAGTTGATTTGCATTTTGCCGATGCCTTTCAGCGTTCTATTTATGGCCCTACCAAACAGGGCAATTGTGCTTTACCGTTAATATTTGATGTTTTGAATGATTATGGATTGACAGGTAGCTTTTTTGTAGAATCTTTGTTTGCCCTGCATTTTGGCCTGGAACCATTGCAGGAGGAGGTTTCATTGGTTAGGGAAGCCGGACAAGAAATTCAGTTACTCGTGCAACCGGAATGGGTTAATCAATCGATGATACATTTGTTTGATGAGGATTTACCGCACAAAGCTTTAATGAGTGACTTGACTCTCGAGCAGCAAACCAAATTGATTGAAGTTGGTCTTGAGTTATTCAAGCGCGCTGGAGTTGAACAAATAAACGCTTTTCGTGCAGGTGGTTATGCTGTTAACCGCAATACTCTAAAAGCACTGCGCGCGAACGGCATTATCATCGATAGCAGTTACAACAAAGCCAGTAAAATTGGGACTTCTGATTTGTTATCAGAGCAGCTATTACTGCAACCATCATTACTGGATGGTGTGATGATCTATCCTGTCAGTGTTTTTGGAGATAACAACGAACAGAACTTACGTGCTTTGCAGCTGACAACTTGCTCGTATCGTGAGTTTGAATGTGTGTTGTTTCAAGCTGTTGAAAATGAGTGGGATTCTGTAGTAATTGTTGCACAGAGTGTTGTATTAATGACGCAGGGACAAGAACGACTTGATTCGATTGTATTTAAACGCTTCAAAAATCTCTGCAAACTGATAGCGGATAACCCAGACTTGTTTAATGTTAGAGGATTTACCGGGCTGGAGTCTCAAGCAGTTACTCAACAACCAGCTGTTCCGGTATCGGGGCAACTTAATCGTTATTTAAGAATCGGTGAACAAGCGATAAGGCGCGTTGTGTGATGATAAGATCAGCATCAATCAATGCTTGTGGGACGCGTTAACTGTTCACTATCCAGTTAACGCGTATTTCCTTTCTAGATAACTTCCGACATTGGCAATAACACAGAATACGAACAAAAAGAGTAACGACCAAAAAGATAAGTCAGTTGTTCAAGTTTGTTGATTCATTTTTTTAACTGCAGCTTAGTAGTCACTAGTAGGCGTTTTTTTGAAGACCCCTAGCAAATAGTAACCAATTACTGGCAGAACACCGAAAACAAAGAAAATCCAGAATTTCCAATGGAATAATAGGATTAGCAGCCATATACTCATTGCTGTAACAGGGATGCGTTCTGGTTGATCCAACAGCTCTTCTTTATAAAAAGTCTTGATAAATGTTTCAAAATCACTCGCTTTTGAGTAGTCTGCGCGCGCCTTGGCGAGTATTTTTTGCAGAGAGCCCAGTTTGTTTAATAGCTCTGATTTTAACTGATTAGCAAGTGCCTTCAGTTCCTCAACATTCATAATTTCCTCCACTTTTAATATTGTTGTTGACTCGCTTTGATTTGTGTCTGGGAATGTGCCTGGAATAACCTGGTGATGGAAAACAAACAATCACCCCGTATCTTTCAGTACGTTACCAGCCGAGTCTTTATTGCTGACCCGTAACAAAGGAGTTGTGTCTGGGCAGGCAAATGCCAGCACAGCACGATCTATTTCTTATTGACTGAAAATAGTATCGCAGACAGTTGTTTAACAGTTTTTGATTGGATTCGCAACAAAAATAATTTCAGATAGGATGTAATGGCTAGATCAGAACGGGTTGTGTCTCTGAATTGCTGGGTTGAGGATTAGTATTGTTTATTCTGCGTTTTGATCAATTCCCGCTTACGATAAACTGTTTATTTGTGTCAGTAGTATGTTACTTTGGAGCTAGCATTGACAGCAGATTCACACATCACCTCGATAACAATCACCATGCAACCCAAACAAATTTTTTCATACCCCAAATACTGGGCTGAATGTTTTGATCCAGCTCCATTTTTGCCAACTAGCCGTGATGAAATGGATGCGCTGGGCTGGGATAGTTGTGACATCATTATTGTCACTGGTGATGCTTATGTGGATCACCCCAGTTTCGGTATGGCAGTGATTGGTCGCACGCTGGAAGCACAAGGGTTTCGAGTCGGCATTATCGACCAGCCAGACTGGCGCGCTAAGCAGGATTTTATGGCATTGGGCAAGCCCAATCTGTTTTTTGGAGTCACCGCTGGCAATATGGACTCGATGATTAATCACTATACTGCGGATAAACGCATGCGTTGTGATGATGCGTATACTGCGGGTAATGTGAGTGGCAGACGCCCGGATCGTGCGGTGATCGTTTACAGCCAGCGTTGTCGTGAGGCTTGGGGCGATGTGCCGTTAATTATTGGCGGAATTGAAGCCAGTCTGAGGCGTATTGGACACTATGATTATTGGTCTGAAAAAGTACGACGTTCAATCCTGATTGATTCACAGGCTGATATTTTACTGTATGGCAATGCTGAGCGAGCATTGGTAGAGATTGCTTATCGAATATCTCAAGGACAGTCCCTGTCCACAATTAAAAATGTGCGTGGTACTGCATTTATAGTTAATCAGTTGCCTGATGGCTGGACATTGATTGATTCAACGCGTGTCGATAGACCAGGCGCGGTTGATGCGCATATTAATCCATACATGACTGAAGAGGAGATCGCTGCGGCAACCGGAAAACCGTGCAGTATCAATAACGATAAAAATACTGGAGAAATCACATTACAATTTGTTCCACGAGATCAAATCATCAATCGCCAGCGCTCTGTGATTCGTTTGCCGTCATGGAATAAAGTCAGTAAAGACCCGGTGCTCTACGCACATGCTTCGCGAGTGCTCCATCTGGAAACCAATCCGCATAATGCACGGGCTTTAGTGCAACGCCATGATGATCAGGAAGTGTGGATTAATCCACCGCCGATTCCGTTGACGTCTGATGAATTGGATACAGTGTTTGAGCTACCGTATGCGCGTGTGCCGCATCCCAAATATGCTGGCCAGAAGATTACATCCTATGAAATGATCCGTTTTTCGATTAACATCATGCGCGGTTGTTTCGGGGGTTGTACATTTTGCTCAATTACGGAACATGAAGGCAGAATTATCCAGAACCGTTCTGAAGATTCGATTGTTCGGGAAATTGAAACCATTCGCGACA
>JAZGEP010000260.1:0-2246 GCA_036478815.1 Methylococcales bacterium | reverse complement strand
TATGTTTTTGGTGGATCGTTCCGTCACCAGTCTATAGCGAATGACACGATTGCCAGAAGTATGCTTCTTCAAACTAATGACTATGCATATGTTGGATTCAGGTGTGCAAAAGATTTATCATGAATCGACCCTATGTGTTGGATTATGATGGTTTGGATGGTATCTATGGTGGCGACAATAATGGCCTGATTAAGCCATTTGGTGCATCTAGAGCTTTGTGGGGCACAGGACTATTGATTGCCAGCTTTATATTATTTTATGCAGTTAAGCCGGAAATTGAAACTATTTCAGGGGAAATTGACAGTTCCATGAAATTGTCAGGAAAAACGTTTGAAGCGAATCTTGCAATCGAGAATAGAAAATCAAGTACTGAGTTAAAAACAGACCAATTCAAGTCAAATCTAATTGCTAATGAACGTAGTGGAAAGAGCCAGTACTACATCAGCGATGCTTATGATTCTATCCCGACTCAGGTAACTCCAACTCTATCTGGAGTAGTTTTACAGCATCAAAAAAAATATCGATCAATGACTCGTCAATCGACTGAAGCGGCCATGGATAAAGAGGAGACGGTTAAAATATCAGAGGTGGCGCAACAATCCGCAACCATTCCTTTGACCGAAAAAAATTTCAATCGATCGTTGACAAGGGGGCTCGCGTTGTCACAGACACCTGATTCAATGCAGAACGAAAAATTTCCCAAGCTAAGTAAAATTCAAGCAACTGAAATTGTCCTTTCGTATGAATTTAAGCAGACATTGGTAAAACGTTTTCCAGATGCTGAACAGCGAGTTTTACTGAGTTTTATATGGCGTTGCAAGCATTCGATTCGTATTGTAGGACATACCTGTAACCTTGGTTCGAGTATAGGAAATACCTATGTTGGTCAGATCAGAGCAGATTCAGTAAAGGATTTATTGGTGGAACTTGGATTATCGGCTGATCGTATCGAAAGCATCAGCGCCGGTGAAAATCAGCCGGTCGCATCCAACGATACTCTCGCAGGTAGAGTGCAAAATCGACGGGTTGAAGTAAGCTGTTTGTCCGACGTAGGAACTTAAAGTAGAGAGGAAAATATATGAATAATGTTGAGATACAGGATCGAACAAGCTCTGATTATGAGATTGCTTCAAGAGTTTTACTGCAATCAATACTGAATAATGAAACCAGTGTTGAAAATCGTGAAACCTTGGGACCTACAATCCCAATTCGATTGTTTCAGGTATTGCGTATGATTGCATTAGGGGCTGGTGTGGAGGAACTGATAGGACCCGGTGCGTCAGCAATGGTTTATCGGTCTGGATATAATCTTGGCCGAACATTTGGAACCGCAGTAAATCAATCCAAGGATATGGATCTTGACACCTATGTAGGTGAAATTGGCGTACTCTGTAAGCGGTTGAGTATCGGCATTGTTGTTCCAACAAAAGTCGACCTGGATTCTGGTGAACTTGACTTTCGTGTTGATGAGTGTGTTTCCTGCGCTGGTATTCATAGTGTAAATGCTCCGATCTGCCATTTTGAAGCCGGAATGGTGGGCGGCATCGTTGGAGAATTCGCTGGAAAAAATGTTAAGGCAACTGAAACAAAGTGTAATGCGATTGGCGATAAAACTTGTGCAATGGCAACCAAATTTGTTTGATTCAATTATTAGAGTGATATCGCATGGAATTATCAGAAAAAGTGCCAGCAATACTGGGTTTAGAACAAAAGCGAGCTGTTCGCAACGAAGCAGTAGATTCAATTCTTCGCAGTTTTACTGCACTAAAAGGAGTGACTGCCGCCGCTATTGTTGATAGCGACGGATTGGTAACCTCAATACGGCGCGAATTTGACGTTAATACTGACGCTCTAGGGGCGTCCGTGCAGATTGTTTTTGGTGCTGCAACTCGCGCAGCTGAACACGTGAGTCAGGGTAAAGTGAAGATTGTTATCAGTGAGAATAGCGATGGATACATTATGATGGCACCACTTAATCAAGGGTTAATGCTCGCATTATTTACCGATGAAGATGCATTGCTCGGGGCGGTACGCTTTGAAATCAAAGAAACTTTACCTGCATTAAACCAGTTGTTTTGAGGTTTGATAGATTGGTAGTTTTTATTGGTCAGCGGCGCGTTGGTCGTGATTGTTTCTGTGTAAAATACGTCTCGCGCCCAAGAAACCTACTTCCAGCGCGCATCTTTTCGCAAAGGGCGTCGTTGTAGAACCTTGAAAGAGATAACTCTTCCTGCAATTCTACGCCT
>JAZGEP010000259.1:0-20955 GCA_036478815.1 Methylococcales bacterium | reverse complement strand
GCAGACGATCCCGGTGAGCAGCTAAAGTATTTATTTTCGTTGTAATCATCTTGGCAATGTACATCGATGATTGGTCTGTTCAGCTAGCTGGTTTAGGAACGAGTAAGATACAACTCGAACAACTGGCAGAGGGTTTTATTCGTATCAAAGCTCCACTGGTATTAAGGAATGTGCATGAAATAACTTGAACATTCTGGCGTGTCTTTTTGTTTCTGACGAAACCATCTCAATCGTTGCGTAGAACAACTATGCGCCTCTTGAGATCGTTTCGTCAGAAACAAAAATCCTGTGCCATCATTGTTCATGTTATTCCATGCACTTTCCTTACGACGCTGAACATCCAGACCGAGCGCATCTTGTCACTACACGGCCTTGAGACCCCTCACTACAAAAGTTATGAGAAAATAAGGGCTAGGAGGCTGTCCGAGAATAGAGAGCCTACTGCGGAAAAGCAGATTTTTCCGATTAAATTCGTTCAATACAACAAGTATTCACCTCATTTAATCGAAAAAATGGACTCAAAACCGCTTTCTCTCGCTACGGCTTCTATTCTCGGACAGCCTCCGAGGTAGGTTCAAACTGCATTAGATAAATCTGAAAAAACAGAATTAAAAAACGTGAGTTATAGTTACCACTCGCTTTCTTGATTACGAAGAACAATCCCACCTAACAAATTCCCAAGTCCTATACCAGAAAGCACGCAAGCACTGAGCACGCCCACTGAAGACGAGTAAATGTTCATAAAGTCATGAAATATGAAAGAAACTATCAAAATATATATAAACAAACCTAAAAATAAATATCGCATAATGATCACCTCTATTAATTAACCAAACAGAAATACTGGTTAAAATAGAAATGACCAGCGTATCTGTACCGCGAACCTACACTTTTAGAATAGTACATTTTCTAACTATGTTAAGTTCAGACATCGATATTTTTTCTTAAAAAGAATAAACGGGTAAATACAATGTCATTAAATCATCCAATCACTACATTCACATTCGCATAAGCGGAAAAATAAAACCAGCAATCTGGCCCCGTCTTTGATTGATAGCTTAGTGTACTGATTAATTAATTTCTGTTAACTATTCACGATAACCTTAATTTGTGTAATATTCACACTGACACTATAGTTATAGTGTCAGTTCGAAAATCGCACAGATAACTAATTTAGTAAATTCGTTTCATGCGGCCATTTATCAAAAGATTTCGAATGGGGTTATTCTGGTTTCAGACCAAGATCAGTTCGCACTAGGTGGCTGTCCGAGAATAGAAGCCGTAGCCAGGGAAAGCGGTTTTGAGTCCATTTTTTCAATTAAAATGAGACGAATACTTGTTGTATTGAATGAATTTAATCAGAATAATAGGCCAAAATCCGCTTTTCCGCAGTAGGCTCTTTATTCTCGGACAACCTCCTAGCGAGAGCTCATTAGTTTCTAGTTTGGTGGGATAATTGCGTCGCGATTTGGACTTACAAGGAGTTTTATGAAGGAGTCGAAAACAGTGTGTAGTTCTGACAAAATAGCATTTCTTGTGTAATCAAGTACCCAGAAAGTTATCCGAGAATAGAAAACCTACTGCGATAAAGTCTATTTTTTCCAGATCTTCCGATCATTTTCGTTAAATAAGCCCACTACATTGAGGATATTGCGATTAAAGATTGACAGAAGATGACCTGAAACTGGGACACAATTACGGTGAATTATACCCTCCGCACATGAATATTTAGGAACGTGCATGAAATAACTTGAACAATGATGGCGCAGGATTTTTGTTGCTGACCAAACGATCTCAAGAGGCGCATAGTGATTCTACGCAACGATTGAGATGGTTTCGTCAGGAGCAAAAAGACCCGCCAGAATGTTCAAGTTATTTCATGCACATTCCTAACGTTTAATATCACAATATCTGGATAACGAAAAGAAGTCATGTGTCCTAGGTCTGATGGGGCGGCTTACTTCTTTGATTATTTACAGCAACATCTTTAATGTCGGATAAAGCCAGTGATAGCGTATTGAGTCCAAGCATTAGGGTAACACTGTCGCTATTGGCTAGCGGTTAGTATTCTTGTGTACTATTCAGATGATAATATTGTCGTAATCATTTTTCTTAATTTTATGTTGATAAACATCATACACCCTTCACTATAAATAGTTAATTTAAAAATACTAATGAATTCTTCTAGTAGTCTTTCAATGTGATATTGACGGGTATAGGGAGTTGAGAAGTGATTAGCTGTTAGGCGCGCACGAGTAGGACTAGCAGGCTAATCCAAACGAGTACAACAACACAGATGACCATTGATCGGTGTTCTATACCCGACAATATCACATTGAATGATTACTAGGAGGCTGTCCGAGAATAGAAGCTGTCGCGAGGGAAAGCCGTTTTGAGTCCATTTTTTCGATTCAATGAGGCGAATACTTGCTGTATTCAACGAATTTAATCGGAAAAATCCGCTTTTCCACCGTAGGGTTTCTATTCTCGGACAGCCTCCTAGAGATAAATAATACTTTCTAAACCAATCTCAGGCACTATGAAGTTAGGGTTAAATGTACTTTTATATAATTTTTTTACATAATTATTTATTTAATAAAAAGTTTCGACATGCAGTGTTAAAAAGATAACGATATTATTTTTAATATTAGGCAACTACTCTGCATAGCTAACCGTTCACACCCCTATAAAAATCAAGCGACAACCAGTGCTTGAACCTGCGGTCATTGAGGCACATCCTTTTCTTGGCGTCGCCGATTGATCGCTTTCCTGAGATACAAAAGTGGCGAACTGTTTCGGAATCGTCAGGCCACAAGAACGCTGCTAAATAATGCCAATGAACGTCTGCTTTGCTCAAAGCGTCTCCCTTGAATGATTTTCCGCAGGATGTCCCAGTGACATAAAGCGGCTCTGACTCGTTGTTGGTCAATCAGGGTTCTTCAATGCTAATACACTGATTCAAGATAGTCTTTCAATTATTTGTTACATAAGAGATTATCGTGACATTAACTAACTATTTGAGCGCCATTCCAGACCATCGACACGCTCAAGCGTCGACAATACGACATTGCCTCAATGCTGCTCAGCATTCGGGCTATGCTTTCTGGAGCAAGCTCATACCGTAAGATTGAGCACTATCTTCATCACCACAGGCAACGCCTGAACCAACTCTGCGATCTCAATTGGAAACGTATTCCAGCGCATCCGGCCATTTTCTATGCCCTTCAATGACTGGATGCAAGTGACGTAGAAGCTGCGCCCTGACATTCCAACCAACGATCTCTTGTGACAGCATCGCAATGGATAAATAAGTCCTCCGGGAAAGTTTTAAACACTTTGAAGATCGAAAAGTAATTCAGAGTGAATGAGTGTCTTGAATTATTGGATTGTAAGACTTGGTACCATTCTCCATTGGAGCTACCCAGATCGCCCTCGATTTTGTCTAATAGCTGCGTTGAAAATAATCATTTATACGTGTAAACTGCGCGCTTTTACATAGCTCTTCCACATGAGTTGGCAATCTGTGCAGCTACCGGATGCGCCAAGCAACAGTACAGACACAATCAGGAAAAGGCAGCGTGTTAGAGTAATAATGGATAGAAACAACACCCAGGGTTTAGTCTTGTTCGAATATTTTACTTGTCCTTTTTGTTTTATGACGCGACGGGTCATAAAACAATTAGGAATAGATATTGAACGTCGTGATATTTTGAAAAATTCTGATTTCAGACAGGAATTAATCAAAGGTGGTGGTAAATCCCAGGTGCCATGTTTGCGTATTGAAGAGAATAATCAAGTCACTTGGTTGTATGAGTCTGCTGAGATCATTGGTTTTCTAAAATCTCGTTTTGCTGTTGAGGTGCCACAATGAACCGCTTGGTTTAGAAACGCACACAGGATAACATCGACAACCGGGCAGAACTATCAGAGCTCGTCAATGTTTGAGAGTAGAGTTGATTGCGTTTATTTCATTAACACTCCTGTGAAACCAACAGTCTACGTCAAACTTCCGGATGTTATTAACTTCCTCGCTCCTGACTCTCATTTCGGCGCTCTGAGTGAACTGTCTATTTAGGTGGTTTTACGAAACAAAGTTACCAACCTTGCTTGTCTTTTTGCTCCTGACCAACGCAATCTCAATCGTTACGTAGAATGACTATGCGCCTCTTGCAGATAGCGTTGGTCAGAAACAAAATCCTGCGTAATCTTGGTAACTTTATTCCGTCAAACCACCTTAGAAAAGGCTATATTGAATCCAAGCGATTACTACGTCATAATAATGGGTTTTCCGAGATCTATTGACACTCATATAAAAATTAGTGATTGGTTCAATTCTTTGATCGCTTCCAATGATTTTAATATGCAATATATCAATCACTTAATTTCCAAAATTCTATCATGAGGAATGCCTAATGGCTGGACGCAATCACTTGTATATTCCCGGACCAACCAACACACCGGATTCAATTCTGCAAGCAATGCATGTTTCGATGGAAGATCATCGCTCACCTATTTTTCCAGAACTGGTGAAACCTATAATGGCGGATCTGAAAAAAATCTTCCAGACTGAAACTGGCACTGCGTTTGCTTTCCCTGCAACTGGTACAGCAGGCTGGGAAATCGCCTTAACCAATACTTTATCTCCTGGCGATAAAGTTTTATCCTACCGTTTTGGTCAATTCAGCCATTTGTGGATAGACTTGGCTAAACGTCTGGGTCTGGATGTTGAATACACTGAAGTGCCGTGGGGTGAAGGTGTGCCACTGGATGTGCTACAAGCACGTTTGGAAAAAGATACCCAGCATGAGATCAAAGCGCTTTTGATTTGCCATAATGAAACAGCTACCGGTGTTACTAGTGATTTGGCTGGTGTGCGCAAAGCTTTAGATGCAGCCAAACACCCTGCCCTCTATTATGTTGATGGTGTCAGCTCTGTCGCCAGTCTCGATTTTCGCATGGATGAATGGGGGATTGATATTGCTGTCAGTGGATCACAAAAAGGCTTTATGATGCCAGCTGGCTTGGCTTTGTTGGCGTTTAGCGAGAAAGCGCTTGCTGCACGTGAGTCAGCAAAATGTTTGCGTGGATTTCTGGACATTCAAGATCATCTCAACGCAAATCCAGGTGGTTATTTTCCTTATACACCTTCAACGCCAATGCTTTATGGGTTAAGAGAATCGATATCGTTGTTGCTGACTGAAGGCCTGGAGAATGTTTTTGCACGTCATCAACGTTTAGCCGAAGGTGTGCGACAAGCCATTGCTGCGTGGGAATTGAAATTATGTGCTGTTGACCCTAAATGGTATTCCAACTCAGTCTCAGCGATTGTTGTACCTGAAGGCATTAACGCTCAGGATGTGATTGCAACTGCATTCCACAAATATAATCTGTCACTGGGTGCTGGATTAACCGAAGTTGCAGGGAAAGTGTTTCGTATTGGTCATTTGGGCGATTTGAATGAGTTGAGTCTGGTTAGTGCAATTGCTGGTGTGGAAATGGCAATGCTTGATAACGGAATTAATATCCAACCAGGTAGCGGTGTTGCTGCAGCCTGTGAATATTGGAGAAAAACCGCATAGACTCTGCTCAAAAGCGATTGATCAGTCTGGTTTCTATACAAAAGGGTTCTTGAGCAGTCAGGAACCCTTTTATTTTTTGTGCGAATTATTAGTTATAGTATACGGCATTCACTTGCATTACTTTTATCTCAGAGATTCACGACTCAAGGAGAATCGACATGACCAAACCTGTCGTCATTGTTACCCGCAAATGGCCTGAGCAAGTCGAAACCCGTTTGAAACAACACTATGATGTCAAACTCAACACTGATGATCATCCAATGACCATCACTGAGCTGCAACAAGCCATGTGTGAAGCTGACGCTGTGTTACCAACAGTTACCGATGTGATCAGCGCAGAGGTGATTAATATTGAGGGCAGACGAGCAAAAATCCTCGGAAATTTCGGTGTGGGCTTCAATCACATTGATATCGATGCAGCAAAAGCAGCCGATGTAACCGTAACCAATACTCCAGAAGTTCTCACCGATTGCACGGCTGATATTGCCATGTTGCTACTATTAATGTCTGCACGACGCGCTGTAGAGGGGGATCGTCTTGTCAGAAACGGGCAATGGACTGGTTGGAGCCCAACGCATCTGCTTGGCAACAAAGTGACAGGCAAAACTTTAGGTTTGATTGGGATGGGCAGGATTGCCCAGGCAATGGCCCGAAAAGCGCATCATGGCTTCGCTATGAATATTATTTATCACGACCCATTTCCACCTGATGCAGAGGTGATTAGTGATTTGCAGGCAACCTTATGTTCTTCACCTGAAGATGTTTTACGTCGAGCAGATTTTGTTTCGCTACATTGCCCGGGTGGTAAAACCACTCACCACCTGATGAATACCCATCGCATTGGCTTGATGAAACCGACTGCCCACTTAATCAATACTGCTCGCGGTGATGTGGTTGACACTGACGCATTGATCGATGCATTAACGAATAGCAAAATTACTGGTGCTGGTCTGGATGTATTTGAAGGTGAGCCAGCAGTTAATCAGGATTTGCTTGATCTGGAGAATGTATCATTACTGCCGCATCTGGGCAGTGCAACGGAGGAAACCAGAGTAGCAATGGGCAATCGTGTTCTGGATAATTTGCAAGCTTTTTTCAATGGTGGGCAAATTTTGGACAAGGTTTAATGAATGTATATTTCATCCTATAGGACAAAAAAATACGTTAATCATTAGCAAAAATATGGGGTGCTTGTACGTGGTATATCAGTAACAGATATAATTAGACAGCACTTATTTGTTGGGATTCATGGTGATCCCTTCTTTGGGTTTGTGGTGAATCATGTTCAGATACTTCTGAACATTTGAAATAAGCGTTAGAAGCCAGTTAATCTGTTATTTTCTTCATCATCTCTCTGGACCTTGATTGAGCACACTCAATCAAGGCTTTTTTCTGTGGTCAATGTTCTGTCCACATCAGTTAATTCATTTAAAACCGCAAATTGTTTAGCAGTTAACCCTTTAAATGGAACACCATCGATTTCTATTGTGTAATTTTTGTAGACGTCTTGACCAGTGAGTGGTTTAAACTTTTTTTCACCAAATAAACGTACAATGTGCAACATACAGGTGAGACGTGATTCAATTTTCGAGTTTGAATTCACAGTGACCCAAGGCGAGCGTATAGATGAGGTATGCACCAGCATTTGCTCCTTGTATTTGGTAAACGTATCCCATTTCTTGCGTGCTTGTAAATCGGTTGGCGACAGTTTCCAGAACTTGAAGGGGTCGTTGATACGATCATTAAATCGGATTAACTGAGTTTTACTGTCAACAGACAAATAAAATTTGACTAATTCAATATTCTCATCCAACAACCGGTGTTCCCAATCCAATACTTTGCTCATAAAATATTTGTATTGCGCTTTTGTACAATAACCCATGGTTGGCTCTATTAAAGCCCGGTTATACCAAGAGCGATCAAAAAAGACGATTTCACCTGGCTTTGGCATATGTTTCTCGTAGCGCAAAAACCAGCGTTTAGTTTCTTTTTTGCTAGGAATACCGAGCTCTACAACGCGGTAATTCTTGGGCATCAGGTTTTCTACAAAACGTTTGATGGTCGCCCCTTTCCCTGCGGCATCTCGCCCATCAAGAGTGATGACTAATTGTCGACCTTCACTGACAACGTTTTGCTGAATACGCAATAATTCAAACTGCAAACGATTTTTTTCTATCCAGTAGTCATGCAAGCTGATCCCTGAATAAGGGGTTTGAATTCTACGAACAGGCTTCATTATTTTGTTTGATTATCTATCAGTTTATACTCAAGGAAATGTTGATTATAACCATAATGGATTTCCAGTAAGCGCTAGGAGGCTGTCCGAGAATAGAAACCTACTACGGAAAAGCGGTTTTTGGCCCATTTTTCCGATTAAATTCGTTCAATACAACAAGTATTCGCCTCATTTAATCGAAACAATGGACTCAAACCCGCTTTCCCTCGCTACGGCTTCTATTCTCGGACAGACTCCTAGGCCGGACACATTGGTAACAGGGAAATGGAAACAACCCACAATTTTCATTCTTGGCGGTAGTCAACAAGTTCTCTGCGTACAATCGTGTTTTAGAGTATTTTAAGGATTACAACATATTTCTTCCCTCGATATATTTTTAATAAACAACGGTCAAAGTATTCTACGATCAATAAAAAATCCGGCATTTATCCAGGCACTACGCACTTCGTGTTGCCATGAGTCTGCTACGTTTTTTACATTACGCTTGAGTCTTTCAGCGACACTTTCAATTGCTTGTCGAATTTCACCACTATGTTGCATTTCTGACAGAAAAAGGAAGTGAACTCGATTAATTGGGATGCTTGAAGTCATATAGTCTTTGCGTATGATGACTACATAGGAAGGCTGCTTCGGCGGGTAGGTGGGATTTTTTCTATCACGCACTTGGTGGTAATAGTGGGCCACGGGAAAACCACACTGTTTTAACACAAAGCAGGGCTGTAAAACCAAATGCTTATCAGCTATATTCGGATCTGGCCAAGGATTTCCCTCATTGCCTGGAGCATCAAACAGGCGAAATAACGCATGCTCATAACTGGCTAGATCAAGCATAAAATCTATCCATGATTCACGTGCTTCGGCAGGTTTATGCCGATCTGGTCGATTTTGACTCAGGTATTCGGTAAAACGTCTCCCTAATTCATACAAGGTGTAACTGTCTGAAGGATATTTTCTTAGATACTCACAAGCGAAATCATCAAATAATGGCTTGCCCAAGGCAAAACAGAGCGCTGGGAACTGGTCTTCAAGACACTTGCAAAGTCGCAAACTGTAAGCACGTTGATAAATAGCCAATCGGGCTGAGACATCCTGATTTGGTGATGCCAGGAATCGATTTTGAAGTTCTGTTTGATTGACACGACGAGGAAAAATCAGGGCATCAAGCATCCACTGCTGCATTACGGCCAGCTGTTCAGTGTCTGAATTTGATTCAAGACCTTTGTTCATAGCCTCTTCAAACGCGAGCTGTTCATCACTTCAGGGACTAGAAAATCGACCGGATTTGAGATGGATTCATGATCGCTCAGGCTTTGTGCTTGTACACGGCGTAGATCAAATTCACCTTGCATGAATGACTGAGCCTGAAGAACCTCGGCATGAACCTGTGCAAACGGTGGCACATTGCCATCCCATTCCA
Organism: Methylococcales bacterium; assembly: GCA_036478815.1. GTDB lineage: Bacteria > Pseudomonadota > Gammaproteobacteria > Methylococcales > DRLZ01 > DRLZ01. The sequence goes on along the minus strand of JAZGEP010000259.1, from coordinate 11,723 downwards.
GTAATGTAGATGCTCCATCGGTTTTTTTCCAGGCAAGACGAAATAATTCCCAAACCGCATCACAGACTGGTTGGTCATGTGTATCAATGATGTGGGTGCCACAATGCTGGTGTCCTGCAAGGTGCATTTGCACTACATATTCGAACGGGTAGGATTGCAGGTACTCGCCTGGCTCGGTACCGTCATTGAAACAGCTGACGAAAACATTGTTAAGATCTAGCAGTAAACCACAGTGAGTGCGTTCTACCAGTTCGCGTAGGAATACTGGTTCTTTGATGACGGATTCGGCAAAGCCAATATATGTACTGGGGTTTTCAAGGATGAGTGGACGTTGTAGCACATCTTGAACTTGTTCAATTCGAGTTGCAACATGGTGCAGGGTTTGTTCGTTTAATGGCAATGGCAGTAGATCATGGCTGTTGACTCCTAGTACACCAGTCCAGCAAAGGTGGTCGCTGATCCAGGCGGCTTTTATTTCGTCTGCCAGTCGCTTGAGTTTTGCAAGGTAATCCAGATCCAGTGGATCTGTACTGCCAATCGACATGGAAACACCATGTAGGGCGAGTGGATATTGTTCGGCTATCTGGTTTAATCCATATCTGGGGCGCCCGCCAGAATCCATAAAGTTTTCTGAAATCGCTTCAAACCAGTCTACATCAGGCCTGTGCTCCAGAATATGATTAAAATGCGTGCTACGCAAACCGACGCCCAAGCCCAATTTCGGCATTGAACTCAAAAAATCCGCTCTGGTCACCGGTATTTGTATCACTTTATGCGCTCAATTGTGCGTGTTTTGAGTACCTGTGACCACCGCGTTGCTTCTTGCATCCATGCGATATACGTTGGTTTGCAGTTTTGACGCTAATAAAAATATACGCCTTGGTGATACCAAAAGATGACACAAGCGGGTTGGTTGAAGCGATCAAGCACAGCTACCCGCGCCACTCATGCCACTGGCTCCACAGGCTGTCATGCCGCCACCTTCGTGTTCGATCCACTCAATTGTTGGGCCATATTTAAACAGGTCAGGATTGTCATCTGTGCCGGGTACTTGTGGTGGCTCATCAGGAAGATCAGGATTGCTCGCTTGCAACTCTGGCCAGACTTGCTCTTTAAAAACAGCCCGTGCTCTTAACCAGACGCTTTTACCACGATTAGGGCCATCGCTACTAAAGCGTTCAGCATTCATTGGTGTTGCACACGATCCCAGTGAACGACACTCATTACCAGCAGGATTATCTTGTTCTGCTGCAGTACCATATAACCCACAACCACCTTGACCGGCACAGTCATTTAAAACATGACAGGTATGATCAGCAATACCCGGGCTGTTCTCATCGGCAGGGTTATACGATAGAGCAGTCGAACAAGAACCCTGACCCGCACAGTCATTTAAAAGGGTTCTGCCTTGATTCTTACATGCATTCAAGCCCATGCATGCATGTCGATCTGCCCCTGCTGGCAATGTGGCCGGAGGTGAGCTTGGAAAACTTGGTGCACCCGCATACTTGCTCATCGTCCAGTAGTCACTGACATCTGGAAGATTGGTAATCCCCTTCAAATAATAATCAAGCCCTGCATTTTTATACCAATCTAACTCCGCACATTTGTTTCTGGTTGTATTGCATAGCGATACCAGATTAGCAAAAGCCTGATCCCGTGTGCCCAGATCAATATTTTCAAATGCTGGCGATAAAACCTCATTACCCCAGCTGTGTGGTACTTTTCTTAAAGCCTGGCAATACTTGTCTAGCAACCAGATCATTGAATTGTGCAGTGCGCGGTTAAAAAAGACTTTTTGTTGGTTATCAGTCTCAGGAATGCGGAAAATTGTCTCGGTTAGGATCAACATATATTGATACAGGCCACTCGAAACATCAACCGCCAACCTGCGCGTTGTTCATCATCGATATTTACAGCCGCCGGATTACTCGGAAAGTTGTACACAAATTGCGCCAGATCATCTGCGTCAAATTGTGTTTTTGCTGCCTCTGGCGGTTTGGGATGTTTGGGTAAGGGCTCACCGGATGTCGGTAGTGGATAACCTTTTAGTTCGGACTGTAAAGTCAGGAATTTGTAATAATGCGATAACTCCTGTTCGGAGGCATCATCCACTTTGCTGTGGTCAAAGCCTTCGCTCTGGAAACTGATTGTGGCGATGGCTTGCATGGCATCTTTACAACTGCTGACATTGATTAATTCAGCTTTGCCCACATGGCTGTCCTCGCGGCTGGCGAATTTAGCGACTTCAGAGGCTGATCCTTTCGTTCCTGCTGGCACAGGTGTTGTCTTATTAAAGTTTGCATCCGGGTATGCAGTGTCGATATTATTCGGTGAGTAGTTGGTGGATTGAATCTGATATTTTTTGCTGCCTTGCTGAAAGTCTGAGTCATTAATATGGCAGGAGCTAATGATGCAACGTACATATGAATAAATCTGCCCAATTGTTTCCCAGTCACTCCCTTCTGGTGGAGCATCAGCCTTGGCTGGATATTCTATTTCAAGGAATTTCCACAATTGCTCAATAGAAAATTTTGCCAATGGAATCTGTAAGGGTTTTGCATCTGGGCCTAACTTGGCATGTCCTGGCAAATTGGTTGGGTATGGTTCGGGAGATTTTTTGTAGAGTTGAGGATCTTGCCCCAAGGCAAATAACACATTGGAAGACAAAGACATATGCAACATCTCTTCTACAGCCACACTCATGATCAACGCACCTGCTTTATCCGCGAATCGACTGATCTCATCACTTGGAAAATCACCAGGAGTACGATTGATAGAGTAATAGCTATACAGATAGACCGGTATGGTCGCCAGTTCTACCTCGATAGCCACTTGCAAATGTGTTTTAAGCTCTGACAACGCTTTTTCGCGCGTCCATTCAAGATCGATAAACGCAACGAGTTCAAGTTCGGCGAGACTTAATGGTGGTACTTTATAGTCTACTTTGGTATTAATGTTCATAATTAACCGTACTCCTCAAGTATGATGCGTTAAAAGTGCTCTTATACACATGTGAACTGCGCGATGTCATCGTGCTCTTGAACAATATAGAGGAAAACTGAGCTTTCACCGGTATTTTCTAGTCCGCTGAATAGTTATGTTTTTATTAATGCGTAAACTGACTGTGTTTAAATTTTACGTGTTTTATATGGTACTTAAGACTAAGGCAACTGGCAATCAATAACCCACACACCTTACTTGCCTTTTTGTCCGTCTTAAGTCTTGTTGCTTCGGTTACATAGCCAGCTATGCGCTCTACGCAACAAGACTTAAGACAAACAAAAATTCTGTGCAATATGGGTGGGTTATTGATTGCCAGTTACCTAAGGAATGGAAATTCAATAACTTTATCATTCTGACTCGTCCTTTTCCTCCTACTTAAACGATCTCAATCGTCGTGTAGAATAACTATAGTCCTCATGAGATCGTTTAATTAGAAGTAAAATTACTTCGACAGAATGATAAAGTTATTAAATTTCCATTCCTCAAAGTTCAGAAGTTAATTATTTGCGGCAATAAATTAACGTAATATTTGGCATGAATTATGCGTGGAAAAATGTATTGTATTTTCTTAAGGAATAAATTTTCTATATTTTACATAAATACGCAGATAGATGTCAGTTTACTCTAGCATTCAATATTTGAAATTACAATAAAAACCAGATAATACACTAATGACATCATCAATGACACATAGGATCTTGTTTTTCAATAAAACATCTAGGTCGTATAATTAAAATAACGTAGTTTATTTAAAGACCAGACCCTATTCGTTCAAAAAACACATTTTTTTACCACAAGTCTCCTTAGTAAATCACGTCTTTATCTGAGAACCAGAGATGATTTTTGTTTGCTTTTTCTTCCACAATCGATTCTTATTCGTTAACTTGTCACGCTTAAACCTAAGCTGATTAAACCACCTAGCACCAGTGCGATATTGCTAAAAAAACTTAGAACCATACCAGGCCCACGGCTTTCAGGATTCTTTATGTACAAATGAGAGTAAATTTGACGTCCTATTACAAATAGGATTCCTGGCAATAAAACCCATGTTTGGCTCACATACATGCTGAAAATAAGCATTCCTGGAATAAAGATTATCAGTTGTTCCATGGTGTTTTGCTGCACACGAAATATTCTCTCCCAAGTTTCATTGCCTACGGTTTTAGGTGCTTGTACGCCATATTTTACGCGGCTAAAACCCGTGCGACCGGTAAAGAAAATATATTGAAGTAACGCGATTAAAATAATTACGATGGAGTATTCCATTTAGTCTTCCTCTATAGAGTGGTTGAAAATATATGAATAACTAACCTAAATAGGTGTAGTGGTGCTTTCGCCACACGTATTTAGATTCATAGTGATTTAATTGTAAGTATACTTGCAATATCATTGGTTATGATGTGACAAGGTGTTCCGCAATGATGAAAGTTAAATTACAGTTGTTGGTAATTATTTTACCAAAATAAACATTTAACTAAATGAAAGCTAGCAAAGATGATTTTTGTATTCGGTTGAAAATCCAAAGGTTATCCTCTTATTCGTTATGATCAAGGAGTGGCATTTATTTAGCGAAAAAATTGGGTGGTAAATCCGGCATCTGTGCAGGGAAGGATTATCTTCTTAATGGGGAAAACCTGACTGACTTTGCGAACATTATTGGCGAAAGCATTTCAAGTAATCTGGGGTCGTATGTTAGAGAGACGGGTGGAACCGACTTTCCAGCCTCTTAGTCCGTTATGTCTATTTCATTTTCTTTGCACCAATCGAGGAGTGCTGATAATTCTCTCTGATTTTCAAAATCATACCATTTCTGTAATACTCCTCTAGATTCCAATAAATCTTTATATCTTGAGTAAGCACCTCTCTTTCTAAAGATTTGATCAACTTTATTGTCATCTTCAGGAATAAACTGTTCTACGAACTCGAAGACAAGATCACGACCCAAGTCCAGATCATTTTTATGAGGAATTTCAATATGGATTGATGAATTACATTCCTCTGCAGAAAGTTCCTCTAGATCATCAATACCTGTCATTTCTGAACGAAAATAGATTTGGTCTGTTTGTTTGTTCAGCAAGGCGTAATTTTCACCATAGCCTGCTGCGCTTACAAACATTAATGCATCATGAATCTCATTGAGTTTCTTGTTTTTTAAAATTTCATTCGTATTGTCTTCAAATTCAGCAACATCAAGACTGCATCCTTCGATATCATACTCATCGAATACATGCTCAGCTATCGAATAAGGTGGACCATTATAATTTCTGGAATCCTCCTGATTGAGGTGAATTGCTACAATAATACGGGTTCCAATATCAGTGCAACGCCACTTACCAGATTCTGTATAGAATTCTTGTCCTATATGAAATTCACTTTTTTCCATAGTTGTTATTTCATTTATTTCAAGACAATCTTGTTGATGTGAATCCCCGAATGCAAGGTAAGCACCTATTAAGTTTTATCCGGGTTAAAGAGAGTCTCTGCGCGTTTGTTGATTTCCTCTGGAGTGAGATCTTCTTTACGCGTAGCGAGAAACCAAATGTGTCCAAAAGGGTCTTCCAATGTACCCGTGCGGTCACCATAAAACTGGTCATCTACTTGTTTAACTACTTTCGCACCTGCGTTGATGGCTTGCGCAAATAGTGCATCCACATTGTTTACATAAACGTGCAAACCCACCGACGCCCCGCCCAGTACTTGAGGGCTTTGAATTGGGCTTTCTTCACATTGGTCCGCCAGCATAATATGGGAATCACCAATGATCATGTCGGCGTGTCCAATTTCACCGCCAGGCGTAGGCAAGCGGAATATTTCAGTTGCGTTAAACGCTCGTTTATAAAATTCAAGAGCTTTAGTAGCGCCTTTAATGCATAAGTATGGTGTTACGCTATGAAAGCTTTCAGGAATGGATTTTACTGTCATGTTTTTCTCCATTTCAAGTGAAATACTTCGTTAGTCATTTTTACTAAAATCATTTAAAAGTTTCTGGAAGTCTTCCCAGACCTTATCTTCATAAAAATTTATTTCAATTGGATATCTTTGGTGACTAGACAGTGCTTTGTTAAAAGCCTCTAGAAACTGGTTTTGATCATGAATGTAATAGACTAACTCTTTAAGATTATTTCCGGTACGGCTGTAGACATGACAGAGTACTTTATCATTTTCTATGTGTTTTTCGATTATATTTTCCAAGCTAATCATTCTCTGGTTTTCATCTGTTTTAGGCATGCCATTGTTTGATATTCCATCGTACTTCCAAGAAATAACGGTAAGCCATTGGAGTTGATTACGCATTGAGGCCGACGGTATTTCGTTTACGAACTTGTAGATTACAGGTAGTCCATTTTCATGTACTCGACCAATGGCACCTTTTTCTTGTTCTGCAATTGTTTGTGTAGTCATAAACACAAGTGCCCCGATTAATATTAATACTATTACTTTTTCATATGGCTAACGCTTAGGAGCGTGCACGCAATAACTTCGACAACTGATTTGTCTTTTTGTCCGTCTTCTGCGTTGCAGAAACAGCTACATAGCTCACTATGTGCCTATTTCAGCGCTTTGAAGACAAACAGTGATTAGACAAAAAAGGCCTATGCCAGTTGTCGAAGTTATTCCGTGGCGTTCCTTAATCTGTTGCAAATAAAGTTTCTGGGAATGCACTTTGCTTCCTTGATTACTACATGCCGTATGTAAGTGACTCGTTAAAAAAATAAACCACAACATATAGCACCTCGGAGGCTGTCCGAGAATAGAGAGCCTACTGCGGAAAAGCGGATTTTGGCCCATTGTTCCAATTAAATTCGTTCAACACAGCAAGTATTCGCCTCATTTAATCGAAAACATGGACGCAAAATCGCTTTCCCTCGCTATGGCTTCTATTCTCGGACAGCCTCCTAGGCCGTAGGGGAGTAAAGTGCATACCCTGAATAAAGTTTTTTATCCCTTATGGTGGAGGAGAGCTAACTGGGATCAAACTTAACATGAAAATGCTGTGGAAATGGAGTGCCTCCGCTATCAATTTGTCCGTCATTACCCGCAGCACGGCGTAAATTCTTCTGTTGCAGTAGCGGTTTTAGAATTGCAGGAATGACAGCGCGATTGATGACGGCACCAAAACAGGTGTGCATTCCGTATCCCCATTGTATATAGGTTTCCCACGGGCGATCAGTTCTGAATTCGTTGGCTGATGGCACGTGCAGTTGGTCAAACATGGCTGAGAAACTGGCAACAAAGACCATTTGCCCTTGTTTTACAGTGATGGCGCGAAAGTTGGAGCGTGCTATTTCGGTGTCTCGTGTGGCACGTCTGTAGATAACCGGATTATGTGGGTTAAAGCGCAGCGCTTCCCAGACATATTGCGCCATCAAGTCATCATTGCCAGCTTTTGCAGCTGCTTGTGCGCCTTGCAGCTGATCAGGTCGGCGTAGCAGTTCATCCAGCACAAGACAGCTGGTTTTGGAAATCGTTGGTATGGCTCCAGTGAGAAGGCCAAGCAGATTATTGCGAATTCCCAGATCACTCATTCCTGGTGTATCGGAACTTTGCAGTGCCAGGCAACGATTGAGGACATCATCATTTGTGTTGGGCTTGCTTTTGCGTTGAGCAATCGCGTTATCCAGATAATCGCGTAATTCAGTGGCGTATTGCATGGATTTGGTATCGAGTGCTGGGTCGGCAGTAAGATCGGCAAACAGATACCAAAATAATGTTGTTGTCCAGTCTTGCATGGTAGCAGCATTGGGTCCACCTGTACCGAAATAGGTTTCAGTCATGTCCCACGGAACTTGTAGCGTCAGACCTGATGGTAAGTCAAGTTGTCCGCCACTGTCGGTTACCAATTGTTGAGCTAATTGTGCTGCACGGGGTTTGATTATCTCATCAACATCCGATCGCCTTGCCGCTAATCGCATGGCAGAGACATCGCGCTCATAATCCCAACCGGGTTGCATGCCCAGAAAGAAGTTCTCACCATCAGTTAGTTTGCGCATTCGACTGCCATAGACAACTTCGAAATCAGCATCACGTGATAAGACGTCGAGTACATCGTCACGTCTTACGACAATAGCTGTACCTGTGTTTTCATAGGCTTGCATCACAACCTTTGACAGTGAAATATTCGGAGCAAACGCACGTAGGATTGAAAAGATGACACGTTGACTGGGTATTGCGCTGAGTTTAGCTGCAAAGCGTTGTTTTAGACTGCCTTGTCCGGTTAATGCTGAAGCAGCGATTCCAAGCAATTGGAAAATGCCTTTCAATCCTTCTAGCCAGATTTGTAGTACACGAAGTGGGGCGATTATGAAGTTCTTGAGTGTTGATACCATCGTTTCGATTCCTCTAGGTTGGATCCACGATGCCCATTGCCATCATCCGCAATGCGGTGACCGAAGGAATAAAGAAATAATCGCCTCCTCGAGTTTCAACAAAGGTTTTGAGTTTGCTCATCACGTAAGGTGGTTTGCCAGTAGCGGGGTCAGAAGGAATCACGTGACGCTTATGATGGTCGTGATTACCCAGTAACGGACAGGTGTTGTTGCCAACATTGAAATCAAGTCCGTACTGAATCCATTGTTGTTGTACAAACTCGAATTGACGGAAAATATTGGCGCACAGTACCATGAAAATGACGCCTTGTTCGCTTGTATCATTGCCGACACCAAGTTCAGAAGAGCCATAGGGTAACCCTCTGCGCAGGATGCGGCGTCGCTTGTTGAGCTGGGTTGTTGCATTGGGATTGTCGCCCGTTGGTTGATTTAACGGGTCGAGATAGTCTCGGGTATTGACACGCCTTAGATGAGAACTCGCTGGGCATTTGTATCCCATCATGTCGTCACCATATCGAAAGTCTGTCGCTTCGGTGGATTTCAGGTAGTTGTTGTAAGCCTTTGCGGACTTGAGTGGATCGGGGTCATCAAAGCCTTTTTGTTGGCGAAATGATTGCCATTCCTTATAGGTAGGAACCTTGGAGAGCGGCACTCCATCAGGCCATCGACCAATCATTTTTGCCTGTAAGGTTACCTCGGCTTCGTCTTGTGAAACACCCATCACCGATGCAAATGATTTGGCCTCTTGGTCGATAACATCATTAAATGACGATACATTTTCATGGAGTTTGCGGTAAACCATAAAGGTGCCATTATGCATATATCCGGGAGGCATTGCTGTTGGTGGTAGTTCTTGGCTTTCATCAGGATGCCCGAGGATAAACTCACCTGTTGCCAATGGTTGCCAGCCAGTATCTGCTCCCATCCATTTGCCGCGACCAACCACCGCCTGCGCTGTTACTTCATCGGTATGTTGTCCCTCGAATACCGGGTCACCGATCCCATCAGTAAATCCGAAATGTTCTTTCGGGGTTGGTATTTTGTCTCCATTTGGCAGTGTTTCGAAAAGTGCTGTCGCCGCTTGATATTCCTGATCACCGTTCTGCCCGTTGGTGGCGAGGATCCGAACCTGGTTCTTATACTTAGAGCAGAGTTTACGTAACCATTCTGTTTGTTTCTCTAAATCATCAACCGGTTGATCCGTTCCGGGTTTAACCTGGGAATTCATCGAGACCCAGAGATGCACATTTTCTCTCGGATCATGAGCAAGGCGGTTGGTTTGCCAAATAGGATCCCAGTGTTTACACCAGTGATCGTCTTCGGAGCTAACTTTGGTTGTGTCATTGTCACCTAATACGAATGCACGCGCTTTCATGCCATCGACAAATTCATCAGGCATGTCTTTTAAGGTTCGAGTTGGTAAACCAAGTTTATGCAATCCGGTAAAAGTAAAACCGACATTGAGAGTAACCTTGGGTTTGGATTCAGGAGTCCAGCGAGCAGCTGTAGTGACTTTAGCGCGAAGTTCGTCGAGGAATTGACGGCCAGAAGCTGTATCGTCTATGTGTAGAAAGAAATAGCGGGCACAGGGAAAACTAAAGCGCCCATACGAGCGAGTTACATTGCCTTGGATGTCATCCAGATTGAGCTGTCGTGTCATGTCTCTAATCCCCCGTTATTATTTGCTGATGGCATTTTTTCGGCGCATGGATATAACCCCTGGGACTTGGCTTGGCTTGAGCTTGTCGCTGGGTTTTTGCTGGTCTAAAAATTCACCAAAAGCTTTATGTATTTGAGTATCGCTCTTGCTTTGCATATCAACCACAAAATCAGCAAAATTTTGTTGTAGGTAGATTGATTTCAGTACCGATGGCAGATCGGCATATTTGCCGGGTGGAAGTGGTTTGTTGCCGTTGTTGAGTACATATGTGTATGCTTTCCAGATTGCCAAGGCTGTTAGTATCAACCCGCCAAGTAAAGTCCAACCTGGAGTCCAGTTCAAAAACCAATGCAGAACCGGGACATATTCAGTGTGCAGAATCCATCCTAGCAGTGCCAGCAGCGTTACAATCAATGGGATAAGCACAAGCGCAGCCAGTGCGGCAACCGGCAAACTATGAAATTTAGGTGCCTTTATCCAATAATCGTTAAAAGGCATCGTGGTTTCTACCTGGCATCGCTGTAAATAATTAGCAAATCCATTTGCATCATTGACTTGATCAAAGCCGAAGCAATTACCATAGATTTCCCGAATTTCGGGTTCCATGGTTTCCCAGAGCTTGCGTGCGTAGGAGTCACGCACAGCGTGTTGCTCTTGCTCAGTCAGGTTTTCTGGCAGGGGATCACCGTCTTCTGTGACGGCATCAATATCAGCGGCGAACATCAGATAGGCTGCGTTAAGGCGATCAACTTTCTGGGGCACAATGGGATCCGCGCCTTTAGCTGAAGCGGCGATAGCATTCTGATCGACCCTACCATTGTAGATAACATCGTCCAAGACCATAAATCGACATAGATGAGTGCGTAGGTTGCGAGAAAATGGACTATTGATCTGAATCTTTTCAGTGGCTGGGGATTGAACTGCGGTTGGCAAAGTTGCCAGTGTCATGCGCAGCTTTTGCTCAAATGAAACGCATACCCCGCGATCATCATGTGTTGTGCCGGTTTTAATCGGTGCAAGTGTGGTTAAAAAATAATGTCCGGTGTCTAGATTAGGCATGCTCTAACTCCCTGCCTTGCCACGTTGGCTCAGGCTTTGGATGCGGGGTTGACAGTGGCGAATAGTTCCTTTTCAGCGTGTTTCACAAAAGGTTCGCGGTTAATGTCAGCGTTTTCAGTATCAAGACTCGCTACTGGTCCATAACCTGGATCACCGAGACAGCCTTGAACCTTTAATAGGGCTTTGCGATATGACTGTGCGAATTCCTCTGGAGTTTGCTGGCTATACAGTTGCTCTAGATCCAGTAGTGCATCATAGACACGCATTGTACATTTGATATCACGCTGGGCTGAACCTGGTGTCGCATTGTAGTAGTAATCAGTATAAATTTGATTGAATGTAATATAGTCTTTGAACGGTGTGACAGGGATTGATTTGGGGTACTTGGTTGCGGTGAACCAGAACAGGTTTAGACCGCTTGGTATGCCATCCGAGAAGGCATCAATGTACTGATCCCATGTGCCATTGAAATTTGAACAGAAAATCATGTAGTCGTTGTCGAGTGACTGCTTGCCTTGACCCAGGTCGGGCCATTCATCGCGTTTTATCAGCACCCAGCGGGCAAAATGGATGAGCGAGAGTCCAAGAAGACCGCCGAGTTGTTTGGGTAGGCCGCGAGCAGCCATAAAAATTAATCGGTTAAGCCAGGTTATTTTTGGGTTACTAGGCGT
>JAZGEP010000258.1:0-10651 GCA_036478815.1 Methylococcales bacterium | reverse complement strand
AGCCAACAAAGCACGATTGGATGTGATTAATCATATTTTATATTGCATGCCGCAAGTTAAAGAGAAAAACAGAGGTGGTTTGTTCAACTTTGGCGATGACGAGTAACGTGTCGCGCTGTCTATCCTGTTCATTGACTACATTATCTTGACGCTTAAGCAACTCGCAATATAGCTAGGAGGCTGTTCGAGAATAGAGAGCCTACTGCGGAAAAGCGGATTTTGGCCTATTGTTCCGATTAAACTCGTTCAATACAACAAATATTCGCCTCATTGTAATCAAAACAATGGACTCAAAACCGCTTTCCCTCGCTACGGCTTCTATTCTCGGACAGCCTCCTAGGTTATTTCATATTGGAAAAGACTACGGGTTGCCTTACCATTAATTATAATCTTGTCAGTTGTGTTGGCTCTCGTCAGAGATTTTGGCAGTAGCCTCCATACAACGCTCAATAATATCATCCAATCGCAGCATGGCTTTTTCCCAGGAGTAACTTCGCACAATCCAATCGCGCCCTGCTTGACTTAGCCGTTGGCGTTGATCTGAGTTACTGATTACACTGAGGATTTTCTCGGCGCATTGTTTGTCAGAGTTAGCAACTAGTATCTGCTGCCCATCAACTGCATCCACGCCTCTGGCTGCGACATCACTGCAGACAACAGGCACGCCCATTGCCATTGCCTCCAAAATTTTATTCTGAGTACCACGGGCAATTTTTAGTGGCGCAACCATGACTGCAGAACCTCGCACATAAGGACGCACATCGTCGACTGTTCCAGTGACAGTAATACCATCTTGGTCACCTAAAGCAATAATTTCGGCAGCGGGGTTGGCACCAATAATCAACATTTTTGCATGCACATTGTGTTGCCGAACCAGTGGGAATATATCCTTACAAAAACGCAGCATCGCTTCGATATTCGGATAATAATCCATGCGTCCTATAAAACTAATGGTGTTGGTGTCATAGTCAGGTTGTTGATCGGGACAGAAAAACTGATAATCAACCCCATTGGGAAACCAGTCGCCATCAACATTCAACTGGTAGTCAGTGAGTGTATCCAGCTCGGTACGCGTAATACATGTCGATATATCAAAGCGTTGTGCCAGAGATTTTTCTGCGCGACGTAATTTAATGCCTTCATACCAATATCCAAGATTGATCGGGAAAGATTTGAATTTTGCGTAGATCAACCATTTAGCAGAGTCCATATCCACAAAGTCCATAATTTTGGGAATATTGTAATCCGCAACATACGGCGCAACTGATGAACAATGCACATAAATTAGGTCAGGACGGTCGGTTTTAATGGCTTCATCAATTTGTTTGGCTAATGTTTTTGAATAAAAATACGCCATAGAAGAAGGTGTTGGGCAGAGCAGATAAGCGGCCATGCGTATGTTTTGCACAGTCTCATTGACGCGTGCCATAATCACCCGATCACAAAAATCTGCAAGTGGTTGACCAGCTGTCGCCTCTTCATCAGAACGCACCAGAGAAGCAACAGTTACCTGATGGCCGCTGTTTTTAAAATGTCGGATAATATGGAGAGAACGCACCCGACTTCCGTCATTTCCAGGATAGGGAAAACGATGACACAGATATAATATTTTCAATGGTTTCATAACAACATTATTAATTTCATCACATCATACAACATTAACAAACAATGCAAACAGTCGAACTCAATGCCAAAATTTTAGGGCATAGCAACTACCCACCACTAATTATTATGCATGGTTTGTTTGGCTCGTTACGTGGCTGGAGTCAGTTAGCTGACAAGTTCGCTGAGCACTATCAAGTCTATGTAGTGGATTTACGTAATCACGGAGAGTCACCGCATGCACTACGCATGGATTATCCAGTTATGGCGGCTGATCTAAGCGCATTGATGACTGTTCATAAAATACAAAACGCAACGATTCTGGGCCATAGTCTGGGGGGTAAAGTCGCTATGTGGCTGGCTTTAACTCAACCAAATTGTATACGACAATTGATTGTGGTTGATATCGCTCCAGTGCAGTATTCCCACCAGTTTAATGAAATATTCACAGGCATCAAGAGTATTCCATTACAAGATATCGTTTCTCGCAATCAAGCTGACAGTTATCTAGCAAAGCATATCGGTGAACTGTCTATTCGTCAATTTCTCCTGCAAAATCTGGTGAACAGGGATAGACAATACAGATGGCGCATTCCGTTTAACGCTATCGAACAGGCTATTCCAGACATTATGGACTTTCCAGCAACTAATCATGTGCAACCCTATGTTCAACCGGCCTTGTTTATTGCTGGTGGGCAGTCTGATTATTTATTACCAAAACATCATAAGACAATTAATTCATTATTCCCAAACCATACAATAAAGACCATTGAAAATTCCGGTCATTGGGTACATGCAGAGCAACCGCAGCAAGTGTTTGATGTGGTTCATCAGTTTTACACTGAGGCAGAAAACTGACAGGAATGTGCGTGAAATAGCTGGTTCAACTGCTATAGTGTTTTTGTTCGTCTTCTATGCGCAGTCATCGGGTCATCGTGTGTTGCGTGATTGTTGCTGTAGTACAGAAGACGGACATAAATACAAGCCAGCTGGTAAGGAACGTGCATGAAATAACTTGAATAACTGGCTTGCCTTTTTATCCGTCTTCTGCGTTGTAGAAACAGTTACATAGCTCACTATGCGACTATTTCTGTGCCTTGAAGTCGAACAAAAAATCGGCGCCAGTTGCTCAAGTTATTTCATGCACGTCCCTAAGTTATTTCATGCATGTTTCTGTAATAAGGTAGATAATATTGATAGTTGAAATTTTAGAGATAAACTCGATAAGGTCATGAATCTTGATGCGCTAATCAAAATTATCCGTGATACCGCACAGACAGAGTTGTTGCCGCGTTTTGCTAATGTTGCTCATCGCCAAAAAGCCGATGGTAGTATTGTTACTGAAGCCGATACTGTGATGCAAAATCATCTTGTGAAGGCGTTACTGAAATTGATGCCAGATAGCTTGATTTTAGGTGAGGAGATGACGACTGAGAATCAACAGCAACTATTAGCTGACCATGGTGTGCAAGGCGAACAAGGCTTATGGATTGTAGACCCGCTTGATGGCACTCGTAATTTTGCTGCAGGAATCCCTGTGTTTTGCGTTTCAGTTGCCTGGATGGTGCATGGTGAAGTGATTGCAGGGGTTATTTATGATCCGCTGCGTAATGAGTGTTTTTCTGCTGTTCGTGGGGAAGGCGCATGCTTGAATGGACAACCGTTGCTTGCTAACCATACTGAATTGAACTTAAAACAATGCATCGCGGTTATCGATTTTAAACGTTTGGCACCGACATTAGCCAATCGTCTGTCTGCGCATCCACCATATGCTTCTCAGCGTAGTTTTGGTTCTGGCGCGCTAGATTGGTGTTGGTTGGCGGCGCAACGTTATCAGCTTTATTTACATGGTAATCAAAAGTTATGGGATTATGCGGCGGGTGAATTAATTTTGAAGGAGGCTGGTGGTATGTCTTGTACGCTGACAGGCGAGCAGATTGGACAAGCAAGGCAATTATCTCGATCAGTTGTGGCGGTCAGCCATCGTAGTGTGTTTGAATCATGGAAGAACTGGGTTTTCGATAATCAAAACACTTCTGAAAACCATTGATTTTGCTGGATACTGAAATGACCAAAAAGTTAATGAAGGGAAGAGGGTTTCATGAAGAGAAGTCATTGCTTTTCTTCATGCTCTTCATGGTGAAAATTAGTAATAGTAATGACATCGGCAACTCCTTTATCGTATTCTCATTTACCCTTTAATATTCTCATATTTTGAAAAAAGTCAATATTCAATTGGTGCGAACGCGCGTTAAAATTTGTGGGTTTACGCGTGTCGATGATGCTCTGAGTGCTGCGAACTTAGGGGTCGATGCCATCGGTCTGGTATTTTACGAACCCAGCCCACGCCATGTAACGATTGAACAGGCCAGAGCGATTGTTGCTGTATTACCACCCTTTGTAACGGTTGTTGGTTTGTTTGTGAATGCACAACAAGCTGATGTTAATCAGCTGATTAATCAGCTTGCACTGGATGTATTGCAGTTTCATGGTGATGAGGATCAGCTTTTTTGTTCATCATTTCGTCTGCCTTACATCAAGGCCGTGCGAGTTCAACAAGGCTCTGATATCATACAGGCCGCACATGCATTCAGTGATGCACAAGGCTTATTGCTTGATGCTTGGCACCCTGATGTTCAAGGTGGTACTGGATTGCAGTTCGACTGGTCTATTGTTGCTGACGACTTGACTCAGGAGTTAGCGTTACCGCTAATTTTGGCTGGCGGTCTGGATGCAGACAATATTTATACTGCGATTGAAACCACACAGCCCTATGCAGTCGATGTCAGTAGTGGTGTTGAATCCGCCAAAGGCATTAAAGATTCACTTAGAATGACAGATTTTCTCAAAGAGGTTTACAGGTTTGACAGCGCACGCTAATTATAATTATCCCGATCAAAAGGGTCATTTTGGGCCATACGGTGGTCTGTTTGTAGCAGAAACTTTGATGCTTCCGCTGGATGAGTTGAATTCGGCATACCAGAAGTCTATGCGCGATGCCGATTTTCTTGCTGAGCTGGATGCCGACTTACAAGATTATGTCGGTCGACCTTCACCGCTTTACCATGCTAAGCGCTGGAGCGAACTGGTTGGCGGCGCACAGATTTATCTAAAACGCGAAGACTTGAATCATACCGGCGCTCATAAGGTTAATAACACGGTTGGACAAGCATTATTGGCCAGTCGCATGGGGAAAACCCGAATTATTGCAGAAACCGGGGCAGGGCAGCACGGTGTTGCCACCGCAACTGTAGCGGCTCGCTTAGGGCTTGAATGTGTTGTTTATATGGGTGCTGTTGATGTTGAACGGCAAGCACAAAATGTTTATCGGATGAACCTGTTGGGTGCTACGGTGGTACCAGTAGAATCAGGCTCGCGAACTCTCAAAGATGCACTCAATGAAGCGATGCGCGACTGGGTAACCAATGTCGATAATACTTTTTACATTATTGGTACGGTTGCCGGACCACATCCCTATCCCGCTTTGGTGCGAGATTTTCAAGCGGTGATTGGCCGGGAAGCGCGTCAACAAATGCAAGATAAAACGGACAAACTACCTGATGCATTGGTTGCTTGTGTTGGTGGAGGTTCTAACGCAATCGGCTTGTTTTATCCATTTTTAAGTGATGAGTCGGTTGCAATGTATGGTGTTGAAGCAGCTGGAGACGGCATTGAAACTGGACGTCATTCGGCCCCATTGTGTGCCGGACGACCTGGCGTGTTGCATGGTAATCGCACGTATTTAATGGAAGATGATAATGGCCAGATTCTGGAAGCACATTCAATCTCAGCTGGTCTGGATTATCCGGGTGTAGGGCCAGAACATGCGTGGTTAAAGGATCAAGGTCGTGTGAATTACGTGAATATAACCAATCAGGAAGCGTTACAAGCTTTCCATGCGTTGACTCAAGGTGAAGGTATTATTCCTGCGCTTGAATCAAGTCACGCGCTTGCTTATGCAGCGAAACTGGCGGTCAAAATGCGCGCTGATCAGACTATCATCGTTAATTTATCTGGTCGCGGTGATAAAGATATGCACACGGTTGCAACACTTGATGGTCAGTCGCTATGAGTCGCTTGCAACAGACTTTTCAACGCTTGCGTGAAACCAATCGCAAAGCCTTGATTCCGTATGTAACAGCCGGTGATCCATCGCCTCAAATCAGCGTGCCGTTAATGCATGCCATGGTTGCAGCAGGCAGTGATATGATTGAATTGGGAGTGCCATTTTCTGATCCAATGGCAGATGGACCGACCATTCAACGTGCCAGCGAACGTGCTCTAAAACATCATGTTGGTTTGCGAGACGTACTGGCAATGGTACAGGAGTTCCGTCAGCAAGATCATCAAACTCCGATCGTATTGATGGGATATTTGAACCCAATCGAAGTGATGGGTTATGAAGCATTTGCCAGTGGAGCAGCGGAAGCAGGTGTTGATGGCGTGTTAATTGTCGATATGCCACCTGAAGAAACCGGGTTGTTAACAGACCATCTTAAGAACAACGCCATCGATATGATTTTTTTGATAGCGCCCAACAGCACAGAACAACGGATTCGTAAGATCGTATCATTTGCCAGTGGTTATCTGTATTATGTTTCGCTGAAAGGAGTGACTGGCGCGGGTCATCTGGACTTAGACAGTGTTGCACAAAAGCTTGACCAAATTCGATCGCTGACTGATCTGCCAATCGGCGTCGGATTTGGAGTGAAAAATGCCGATATGGCACGTGCAATTGGCAGTCTGGCTGATGGTGTTGTGGTTGGTAGTGCTTTGATTGAGCAGATTGAGTCCAGTCTTGATTCATCAGAAAAGGCTATACAAGCGGTTGAGCAATTACTCAAATCCATGCGTGAGGGATTGGATTTCTCCTGAATCCACGAACAGCCTCCCAGAAGGCTGTTCGTGAATAGAAACCTACTGCGGAAAATCGGATTGTAGTTCATTTTTCTGATTAAATTCGTTAAATACAGCAAGTATTCGCCTCATTTAATCGAAAAAATGGACGCAAAACCGTTTTCCCTCGCTACGGCTTCTATTCTCGGACAGCCTCCTAGGCGTCAACAGGGATTCAGGTTCAATGATAATAAGATGATGACCATCTAAAGAATAGGCATTCAGATGAGTTGGTATGAAAAACTGGTTCCGTCAAAAATACTCACGGAAACAACAAAAAAAAGTGTCACTATTCCCGAAGGCTTGTGGAGCAAATGTGATAATTGCCAAGAGGTATTGTACAAATCAGAACTGGAACGCAATTTGAACGTTTGTCCGAAATGCGATCATCATATGCGTATTAGTGGGCGACGTCGTATTGATGTTTTTCTTGATCCAGGACATCGTGATGAAATTGGTGCCCAGTTACGCTCAGCTGACCCATTAAAATTTAAAGACTCTAAAAAGTATAGAGATCGCCTGAACCAAGCACAAAAGAAAACTGGCGAGAAAGATGCCTTGATTGTTGTTAAAGGACGGTTACAGGGTCAGGCTATCGTAACCGCTGCTTTTAACTTCGAGTTCATGGGTGGTTCAATGGGATCAGTCGTTGGTGAACGTTTTGTGCGCGGAGTTAATGTCTGTCTTGAACATAAAGTTCCTTTTGTCTGTTTCAGTGCCAGCGGTGGCGCACGTATGCAGGAATCGTTATTTTCGTTGATGCAAATGGCTAAAACCAGTGCAGCGTTGGCAAGATTGCAAGAAAGCAAATTACCGTTTATCTCAGTCATGACTGATCCGACGATGGGCGGCGTGTCAGCCAGCTTAGCAATGCTGGGTGATATCAATATTGCCGAGCCAAAAGCCCTGATTGGCTTTGCCGGTCCCAGAGTGATTGAACAAACTGTACATGAGAAGTTACCCCAAGGCTTCCAGCGCAGTGAATTTCTGGTTGAACATGGCGTCGTCGATCTGATTATTGATCGCAGGCAGATGCGCAGCACCATTGCATCACTATTATCGATGCTGCTCAAGTCTCCAGCTGCCTCGAATGATCATACACATCAGAAACAACAGACGGCAGATATATTGAGTGTGGGTGAAGCCAAGTCTCAAGCTGTTTCAGACTAATGCTCCTTCAACTCATGGATTGACCAGTTGTTGAAGTTATTCCATGCCCGTTCCTTAATGACAGTGACGTCTCCGTGGGAATTTGTGTCAGGACGCTCCAGCGTCCCGTGGCGCTGGAGCATGGGGAGAATGACTTCGGTCTTCTGCGTTACAATTTTGATTACATTGCTAGCGATGCATCCTGTGTTTAACTGTGAACTCTCAATTGGCTGATTTCTTTTTGCAGCTTATCTGCTGTTATCCCGCTACATCTAATGTTGACGCAAGGTCTTGCAAAAGCATCGCTATCGCAATTCCACAGCTCAACACTTCAACACTGCAATCAACAAACAAGCAAGAATTTTTAGTGCCAGAATTCTACAGGGGAGGGCATCAATGCGTTTCTCATCATTGAGTCAATGGCTCAATTGGCAGAAAACCTCACACATCAGAACCATTGATCTCAGTCTTGACCGGGTAAAGATTGTTCATGCCCGAATGGCGATTGCTTATCAGCCCTTCACCATTACGGTATCAGGAACCAATGGCAAAGGATCCAGTGTCGCTTTTCTGGATTCAATTCTCAGGCACCAAGGCTATCGCGTTGGCGCTTATACATCACCGCATATCGTTAATTATAATGAACGCATGCGCATTAATGGCGTGCCAATTGATGATGCCAGTATTTGCTCGGCTTTTGAACGCATTGATGCTGTGCGAGATAATATTTCATTAAGTTTTTTTGAATTTGGTACGCTTGCAGCACTCGATATTTTTTCACGTCATCAAGTTGATGTTCAGTTGTTGGAGGTGGGACTAGGGGGGCGTCTGGATGCAGTCAATGTGATTGATGCCGACATCCCCATTGTCACCAATATTTCTATTGATCACGTCTATTGGCTTGGTAAAACGCGTGATCAAATCAGTCTTGAAAAAGCCGGAGTGATGCGCTCTGGAGTTGCAGCTGTGGTTGGTGACCCTGATCCACCAGAAGTGTTATTAGAATGGGCAGCAACTCACTCTGTACCGGTTTCACTATTGAATCGAGATTATAGTTTTGAGTCTGGTACAAACAGTTGGTGCTGGAACGGAACTGATCGTCACTATAACCACCTCCCATTTCCAGGCTTGCGTGGCCCACACCAATTTCAAAATGCAGCCGCTGTTTTGCAAGCATTGTCGCTGGTTGCAGACAAGTTACCTGTTTCTGAACAATCGATAAGAGATGGTGTCGAACAGGTAGCCCTGCCCGGTCGTTTCCAGTATATCAAGAATCAGGCGGGGGCTGCTGTATTAATTGATGTCGCACATAACCCACAATCTGCGGCGTTATTGGCGCAGAATATACAGCAATATTATCCTGGTCGACGCTTGTTTGCCTTATTTTCTGTGATGGCAGACAAAGACATTGCGGAAATTGTTGTTCATATGAAAGAATGGGTTGAAAAATGGTATCCTGTACCATTGGAGATTGAACGAGCTGCATCGACTGATGAAATTATTAGCGTATTATCGAGCTGTGGCATCAAAGACTACAGTCAACAACTACAAAACTTTGATGAAGCTTGGAATGTTGTAACCGAAGATGTGACCAGCCCACAGGATATAATCTTGATATTTGGTTCATTTTTTTTGGTTTCTGAATATTTCCAACGCAATTCGGCACATTTAATAACAGGATCTGCACGTGGAACAGAGACTTAAAGAACGATTGATTGGTACTGCCGTGATTACTGCATTGGCACTAATCTTTTTGCCGATGTTAATCGATGAAGATGATCAACGCTGGAATCAACAACAATCCTCTGTTGAAGCCCCCCCTCTTCCAGAAAAGTTTAATAAAAAACCGCAAATTCTTAGTGATGCAGGTGTTGAGACTACGCGCCTATTCCCAACTCCAGATAAGCAATCGGTCAACCCGGAATCCAGTTCGGCAACTGCTAGCGATGATACTAATTCAGCTCAGTCAAAGTACGGGCTTGAGACCCAATCGCCCGCTATACTCAAAACTGAGGTGATTGATAAAACAACACGAACAGAAAAAACAGCGCTAGAAATGGACAAACAACTGAAAAGTTTATTGCCAGCTGGTGACTCAAAGACGACTCAAAGTCAAACACATGAGCAAAGCACTCCTGTTGCAAAACCAAAAACATACCCAATAACACCGCCCCCTTTAGCACGGGTTGTAAAAAGACCTTATCCAACTGCAACTGAAGCTCAATCTAGACTCGCACAATCAGCAACCAATGCTGAGATTGCCACATACAAAACTGCGCCGAAACCACAACAAGCGATTAAATCGCTCAAATCAGACCTGACCGGATTATGGATTGTACAGGCAGGTGTTTTCAAGGAAAAAGCCAATGCTGAAGCATTGCGAAAAAAATTGAGCCAGAGTGGCTTCTCGGCTTATCTTGAAGCAGTGAATACTGAACTTGGTCAACTGATTCGGGTTCGTGCAGCACGTGTGCCTGAAGAGCGAACAGCACGCCAGATGGTCAAAACACTTGATAAACGCTTTGCATTGAAGTCAATCGCATTCCCTGAGACTCGATGGAACAGTAAGCGAGCAAAGCAATAATTGTTGTATTCCTTAGGAGTGAGGATTTAATAATTTCCCGAAGTTTGACTTGCCTTTTGATCCCACAGAAGCACTCATCAAATAGTTGCTTAGCCTGCTGTGCGCCCATTTGATGAGTACTTCTGTGAAATCAAAATGCTGCGCAAAACTTCGGTAACTTATTAAACCCTCACTCCTTAGACCACTTCAAGATCTCGCTGAATGGCGCATCGGTGCGTTAAAAATAGACTAAAATGCCCACATACTCCAATTACGCAACTGTTTTAGGTAACGCGCTATAAATAACCCACCAGTATTGCGCAGGATTGTTGTTTGTCTTCAAGGCGCAACGTAGGGAGCATAGCGGGCTATGTAACCGAAGTTGCAACGCAGAAGACAGACAACAAGACAAGTAATACTGGTGGGTTATTGATTGCGCGT
>JAZGEP010000257.1:0-15497 GCA_036478815.1 Methylococcales bacterium | reverse complement strand
ATACTGATTTTATTGGCTATTTCTAAAGTCAAATATCCAACATTGGATTGTTTTCAATAAATAATTCAAATTATAATCAATAGTTTACAAGATTTATGTTGCTTGATATGAACTCCGAAACTTTAGTTTCTAAATTGACTCATTTGGTGCTCCACCCCTGAGTTGTCTATATAAAATTTTTAACTCTCAATTCACATGTAAATTTGGTGGAAACTTTGCATTGAGTAGTCTCTAATCGTGTCTAAATGCGGTTTTCTATGCATATCTCAGTATATGCCGCCTAATATTCATATTTATTGTCAATCAAATATTACTATGGTATAACCGCTTGAATATTTTTTGAATTGTAATACTGGTATATCAAACGCGAATTTTACAAAAAAACAATAGCTGTAAAATATAATAAAAAATACATTAATGCGGTGAAGACACAATTCCTCTCTTCAAAATTGTAAATAATTATAAAGGTACAACCTCATGAACAACCGATATAAACAACTACCCTTGCTACTGATACTAGCCTTTATGTTTTTAGGTAATGGATTGTTTTCCCCAGTGAAAGCAGCGATTATTGATATCAGAATCTCAGCCAGCAGTGATGATGCCGAAGAAAACACGGCAACCGGTAAAGTCAATCGTGGCAGTAGTGATCTAGAGCTGGTTGATCAAGGTTCACTTTTCCAATTAGTCGGGATGCGCTTTAACAGTCTTGACATTCCTCAAGGCGCCACAATCACCAATGCTTATATTCAGTTCCAGGCAGACGAGACACATTCAGGCACCACCACCTTAGTCATTGAAGGGCAAGCCACAGATGATGCCTCAACATTTACTAATGCCAATACCAACATCTCTTCTCGACCCCTAACCGGCGCCACTGTGAATTGGGATCCAGCACCTTGGACTACAGTTGGTGAAGCAGGATCTGATCAGCAAACTCCAGATATCACTTCAGTCATTCAGGAGATTGTTGATCGATCAGGATGGTCAACTGGCAACTCACTGGCGATCATCATCAGAGGGAGTGGTCGTCGCGCTGCAGAATCGTTTAACGGCGATGCAACAGGAGCTGCACTACTGCACGTGGAATATTCGTCAGGAACTGGAATCAACCAAGCGCCAACAGTAGACGCTGGATCCGATCAGACCATCAATTTGCCGACTAGCGCTAGTGACGTCAATGTTACCCTGAACGGCTCAGTCAGCGATGATGGCCTACCCACCCCGCCGGAACTATTGACCACCTGGAGCCAGGAAAGCGGACCGGGTATAGTGATCTTTGGTAACGCCAATGCCGTGGATACTACAGCCACCTTTGACCTCGCCGGAACCTATGTACTACGCTTGACTG
The DNA here is from genome assembly GCA_036478815.1 of Methylococcales bacterium. GTDB lineage: Bacteria > Pseudomonadota > Gammaproteobacteria > Methylococcales > DRLZ01 > DRLZ01. Next base: position 14,146 of record JAZGEP010000257.1, on the reverse strand, counting down.
GCGATGACAGCGACCTCAGCACCATCGATGAACTCACTGTCACGGTCAATGCTGCGGGAATTGCAATGAATCTAGCGGTCAGGGTCTCCGCTAGCAGTGATGATGCCGAAGAAAACACGGCAACCGGTAAAGTCAATCGAGGCAGTAGTGACCTAGAGCTGGTTGATCAAGGTTCACTATTCCAATTAGTAGGGATGCGCTTTAACGGTCTTAACATTCCTCAAGGCGCCACAATTACCAGTGCCTTTATCCAGTTCCAGGCAGACGAGACTCATTCAGGCACAACCTCTTTGACAATAGAAGGGCAAGCCACGGATGATGCCCAGACATATACCAATGTCAACGCAAACATCTCTTCTCGAGACCGAACCAACGCCACAGTGAATTGGGATCCTGCACCGTGGACTACAGTTGGTGAAGCAGGATTTGATCAACAAACTCCAGATATCACCTCAGTCATTCAAGAAATCGTTGATCGATCGGGATGGTCAACTGGCAATTCACTGGCGATCATCATCAGTGGCAGCGGTCGTCGTACCGCAGAGTCGTTTAACGGCGACCCTATAGGAGCCCCCTTGCTGCGTGTAACATTTGAAACCGAAGTGACTGTCTACGAAATAGGTGATAACGGACCCGCTGGTGGTATCGTATTTTATGTCACCGATGGCGGATTAAATGGTCTGGAAGCTGCGCCAGTAGACCAGTCCACCTTTCGTGAATGGGGATGTAAAGAAATACTCATTATGGGAGCAGATGGAACCGCAATTGGTACAGGCGCACAAAATACCCTCGATATTGTGGCGGGCTGCAACGAAGGCCCAGCAGCTAAAGTTGCCGCAGATTATACATCGCCAAGTGGTTTCAATGATTGGTTTTTGCCGTCAAGAGATGAATTAAATTTAATGTACATGAATTTACACCTTAACGGTTTGGGTGATTTTACAAATGACTGCAATAGAGATCGTTGCATATATTGGAGTTCCTCTGAGATCGCTACAAACGAAGTGTGGGCCCAGCAGTTTTCCCCAGAAGGTGACTTCCAGTTTGGCAACGATAAGGAAGACTCAAATTATAAAGTGCGTGCTATTCGGGCTTTTTCCTCGACTGATCAGCCCACTACCGATATGGCTCCGATTGCGACCAATGTGACCATTATAGATAATAATGGCGGTATGCTTGAAGTTGGCGACTCACTCACTGGGAACTACACCTATAGCGATGCAGAGAATGATCTCGAAGGAACAACAACCTTTCGCTGGTTCAGAGACGGAGTCTGGATTAGGAATGCCCTAAGCAGCACGTATACCGCAGTTCGTGCCGATGCTGGCACCACTCTCACCCTTGAGGTCACTCCTGTAGCCGTTACTGGAAATTCACCGGGAATTAGTGTGATATCACCGGTTGGGCTTACTGTAGAACCAACGTTTGTTCTCGCGCGGGCATACATTAACAGAGACCGTATCGATGGGTTTGACCCGTTCGAAGACCTGGTAATCGCGGAATTATTAGACACCGATCCAGCCTCAGACGCAGTAGCAAGTGTTGGTGACACCGTCATTCTAAACCAGTACCCAACTTCGTTTGATCCATGCCCGATAATCAACAACACCTTAGCAGATTGTACTGATATTGGCACATTTTCTGAGAAAGAGTTTCCTATCGTTAATATCACAACATTTTCGAATACTAACACTGCGTTCAGCACAGTATTTCAAGAGGATGCACACATTACATGGAACATTTCCAATGGATCAGAAAGATTAGAAGGAATATCGATTTTGGATGAACAGATAGGTCCATTTGATGGTTTCATCGCAGATTTTTTAGTCACTGAAATGCCAGAAAATCCAGATGTGATTCTACTTAAAGAAAACACTACAGGAAACCCGCAACCCCCTATTGAAAGAAAAGAGATGGTGAGTCAACAAGACGATTATTTTATAAATGTAGAGTTTTTCTTCACTCCTTAGAACCTGTTCCAGATCTCAAACAAGGAACTGGGTGGATTTGCAAATGACTGCAATAGAGATGATCGTTGCATATATTGGAGTTCCTCTGAGATCGCTTTAAACGAAGCGTGGGCCCAGCAGTTTTCCCCTGGTGTCTTCCAGTTCGGCGACAACAAGGAGGACGCAAATTATAAAGTACTCACTGGGAACTATCGCTATACAGAAAGTGAACTCGAAGGAACAACAACTTTTCGCTGATTCAAACGGAGTCTGGATTAGAAGAGCCCTAAGCACGTATACCATGGTTCACGCCGATACTGGAACCAAGCCCACTTTTGAGGTCACTTCTGTAACCGTACCTGTGTCTGCGGCATAGGACTTTCCTTCTTTTTATCAATCGATCGTCTCTATCCATTCACAGCGCTCTTCAACCAATTGAGTACTGTTTGTGGTTCCAATGCCTTTTGCCATTAATGCAATCACCCGGTCATCATTTTCGTAACCGATATGGGCTTCCAGAGGATTAGCCATTGTACCAAGACCAAAAGCGTCGAATACATGAGCGATGTTGATCATAATGTTGGTGACATCAACACACATGCGTGAATCAATATATTTATCAACAAATCCATTTTGTAACACATAACTCAGGATGTCATTCGGGTCACTAAACGCATAAATCGTTATTTTCTGAAATGCACGTTCATCAAAATGAGCACCTTCAGCTTTGCAGTAGTCATGGTTCTGACCAACAATTTCCGGTATTTTTCTTCCCAGTTGTAACATTGGAAGCTGATTGGACAACATATAAATCGGAATGTTTTTCTCTTGAAGCACGCCAGCAATACTTTCAGCAGCCAAAATGTCCGCTTTGTTATTGATATGCTCAGACAAGTGGGCAATACGATTCAACCCGTCGATGGTAATGCGACTACCCAAGCTATGGGAAATAAAAATATAATCGTCGATTGAAATATGTTCCAACAGTCGATCATCATTGAAATCACAGTCGAAAACGTCATCATCACGTCCAGGCATATCATCCCAATCAAAAGCCATCATCCAACAAGCTGACTGAGTAAACGCACTCAATATCGCTTCGCGCTGATCTCCCAGATAAATCATTGGATCAGGGCCTGTGTTATTAGAAAACTCTTTTAACAGATCGTTAACTTCAGCGCGTCTAAATGAATATTCACCGGAATTATCATAGGCCAATATTTTTTTCAGCGGTGCAGAAATATTTGACCAGGTGAGCTCATAAAACAGTATTTGGCGATGCCTATCCTTGCTTAATAAGCGATTAATACGCAGGTTTCCCAGAATTCTATCCGGTTTTTTCGGATCAAATAACTTGATATCCTTGAATCGCTTGCTTTTTACAGTCAAGTCAAGCGCCTGCCCCAGTTTTTCCATCAACATAGTGGCATAGCCCGGCTCATGATCGCCAACGCCATGCGTCATTAAGACTTTTGTAATCCCTTGTTTTTGTTCAAGCGATGGCGCAATACCATCAAAAGCCTGACCCCAAACACTGCATTCACGCGTATCATCGCTTTCCTGTTTCTCCAGAAAGGCTTCTGCAACACCTTTTCCAAAACTACTACATCCAGTCAAAACAACTGATAGACATAACAGCATTGTAATTCTTATTATCACCATTTTTCCTTTATCTCACTGATTATCTGAGCCAACTCGAAATGCTCACGTACTCCAACATGGTGCACTTTTTCGACCGTATTTGCCTTGCACTGCATTCTTTGATCAAAATCTTAGACAAGCTTCTCCCGGAGGCTGTCCGAGAATAGAAAGCCTACTGTGGAAAAGCGGATTTTGGCCCATTTTTCTGATTAAATTCGTTCAATACAGCAAGTATTCGCCTCATTGAATCGAAAAAATGGACTCAAAACCGTTTTCCCTCGCTACGTCTTCGATTCTCGAACAGCCTCCTAGCGAATTGTACAGATGTCAATGCTTACTCTCAACACAGCATTGAAACAAAAAAAGTGATGAGTCTATATACTGACATTCAGACTTGCGTAATCTGTAACTGCTCAGATTGACCCTCTCATCTACAAGAGCAAGGCGAAAGCGCGAAGTTTACAGGTGTAAATGAGCACTTTCTAGACAGTGATTGAACAAAATTGAGGGCAAGCGAACGAACGTGCATGGAATAACTTGAACAATGATGGCGCAGGATTTTTGCTCCTGACGAAACGATCTCAAGAGGCGCATAGTTGTTATACGCAACGATTGAGATCGTTGCGTCAGGAGCAAAAAACAGGCCAGAATGTTCAAGTTATTTCATGCACGTTCCTTAAGTAGCAACTATTTTAAAGACATTAGGACACCACAGATGACAACCTTTTCCATATTACTACTCTGTTTGTCGTGGATAGTGTATTTTGCTCTGCATTCTCTATTAGCATCACTACAATTCAAAGATTTTATCACGCTACGCTGGCCAAATATTATGCCTGCATATCGGTTGCTATTTAATGGTATTGCAATTGTGCTATTGGCAATTCCATTAACCATTCAATATCATTATGCGCAAGAGCATTTATGGCAGTGGACAGGCGTTTCCGCAATTGTTAGCAATGGACTTGCGGTGTCTGCAATGCTGGTATTTTTTTGGACGCTCAAATATTATGACTCGTCTGACTTTTCAGGGCTAAAACAGCTTCGGGAAGGCATTGCCGAAGCCAAGGATTATCAGCATTTTACCTTGTCACCATTGCATCACTATGTAAGACATCCGTGGTATTTTCTGATTTTAATTATTCTTTGGACGCGCTCCATGGACGAAGCCAGATTAATCAGCAGTGTTTTAATCACTGCCTATTTTTTTCTGGGTTCATGGCTTGAAGAAAACAAGTTGATCATCTATCACGGTGATATCTATCGGAACTATCGAAATAAAGTCCCTGCCATCATACCAATGCCGTGGAAATATCTGAAAAAAAGTGAACAGCTTGATGGTAGTGGGTCAAATCTGTGACTGGTGCGATACTAACCCGGATTTCTCACAAGTTTCGTAGCGAGGAGACGTAAGGTGGTTTGACGAAACCAAGTTACCAACCTTGCTTGTCTTTTTGCTCCTGACCAACGCAATCTCAATCGTTACGTAGAATGAGTATGCGCCTCTTGAGATAGTTCGGTCAGAAACAAAAATTCTGCGCAATCTTGGTAACTTTATTCCGTCAAACCACCTTAAGATGTTACATCTAAATCAGACTTTCTTTTTTGGCTCCAGCTTGACAGGTTTGCCATTTTGTACAACACCCTGGCACCCACATTAGCATCCCAGTCATTATCTGGGTTGCTAATGTCTGAAGCTACCTCATTCAAGTCGAAACCTACGACAGTCTTACCGGAGACGACCAGTTTCTTCAGCAAGTACATCGCCTCACAGTAATCCAGACCACCGGGTACCGGAGTGCCGGTACTGGGACAAAATACCGGGTTCAAGCCATCGATATCAAAGCTAATATAAACCTTACGGGGAAGTGTTTCTATAATCTCATCGCAACAGGTATTCCAAGTTTTGTATCTGTTAAAATGCACTTGTTCCTTAATAGCGGCATCGAAGAAAACACGAATACGTTCACCAGATTCAGTGATTCTGCTCATCTCTTCTGCGCACAGATCTCTCACGCCAACCATCGTCAGTTGAGAAACTTGCGGGTTCTGAATGACGTTGTACATAATCGAGGCATGCGAATAAGTAAATCCTTGGTAAGCCTTGCGCAGATCAGCATGTGCATCGATGGCAAGGATGCCAAAATCCTCATGTTGTTCGCACAATGCTTCGATTAACCCAAGTGAGACGCTGTGGTCTCCCCCCAATACAGCAGGAATTTTCCCATCGGCAAGAACCTTTCTTGTTTCAGACTTAACCGCTTCTTTGAGTTGGTGACAACCAAGATTAATTGCCTCCAAATAACAAGATTCAGCTAAATTACTGCTGGAATCCAACACTCTGATGTGCTCAAGCGCCTTAGAGCGAAGCTCCCGGCTGGTGTTGCGCCATCGGGAATTGATCGGCAGCATGTGAATACCAAGCAGCTCGCTGCACGGAATATCCAGGTCGTACAGGTCAATCTGTTCAGAAGCCTTTAGAATAGCCTCTGGGGCATTCGCAGTACCAGTATGATAGGAGACGGTCACTTCCCAGGGAACCGGTATTACGATTACCCCGGCATCATTGTAATCAATCTCCATATCGAATAGTCTCAGTGAAATATCGGAGATTTCATTTGCTTCTTGGTCTGACATGCCACCATCTCTGCACATAAACAAACATCAGCGCAATGACAATCAATGCATCTGATTCGACAATGAAATTGGGCGTATACACCTCCAGTTTCCTGCAAGTGACCATCTCATCAACTGGGGAGAAATGCGGACTATCTCAGAGCTCCTTGAATAATTCGCACATCTCTATGTGGATAAGGAAACTTGATATTATTTTCCTTTAAAGCTACCCAGATCATCATTAGCAGATCAGCTTCCACCCGATTAATGCCATCATCAATCCCTTCAATCCAGTATTCCACTCCAAAAACAATGCCGGAATCAGCAAATTCTCGTATTTCACAATCGGGCTCTTCCGGTTTTTCCAGAACCTGGGGATGTTTTCTGATGGCATCTATAATAATTTCTGGTACCTTGGGAATATCGGAATCATAGGATACGGAAAACTCGAAATCATAGCGCTGAAGTGTATCTTGATGCGTCCAGTTAGTAAAAGCAGTGGTAATAAACTGCTCATTAGGCACAACAATAATTTTTCCATCAAAGGTTTTCAGTGTAGACGAACGCATGTTCAACTCTTGCAAAATTCCAGTTTTGCCATTATCCAGTTCAATATAATCACCAACACTGATTGAGCGATCCAATAAAATAATGATCCCGGAAATAAAGTTGGATGCGATTTGCTGCAAACCAAATCCAAGTCCAACGCCCAAAGCTCCGCCAAATACCGCCAGCGCGGTCAGTTCAAGACCAACCACTTGCAACAACAACAAGAAGATCGCTAGAAACAGAGCGATCTCAAAAAGCTTGGCAAAAACCTCGCGGGTGCGAATATCCAAACTTGCTCGGGTACGAATGGCATGTTGTCCTGCCTTATTCGAAATTTTTCCGAGCCAGAATAATATCGATCCAACAATTGCCACACGTGCCAGCGCATAAGCGGATACTCTGATACTTCCTGCCTCAATGGCTATACCATCAAGAAAAGCAATCACATCATCAAGCCACCCAAACACATATAATGTGGCCAAAGGAATTCCAACCCAGCGGCAGATACCATTAATAAAAGGGTTCTTGATATAGCGTCTAATTAAGCTATATAACAAAAAAATAACAGCAAGACTTTGCGCGATTCTAACTAACCAGGTTTGATTAATCATCGATATAACAACTTGAATAGCAATGCCCAGGAATACCACATATAAAATCTGCAGTAACAAATCCTGCGTGCCATAGATTTTCTTGCGTAACTGATAAAAAGAGCCGGGTAGCGGCCCATTAATTAACAGAGGCACTCGATTCTTCAGTGTCCTCTGAACAAACCAAGCTAAGCAAATCGCGATAATAATAGCGACTAGTTGAATATAGAATTCAGGGCTAACCACCCAGGTCATTGCAAATTCAAAATACTGCAGCGCTTTAGTTTTTATTGCTAGAAAATTCATAGTGTCAGTTGATAGTTAAATCAGGCTTGAAATTTTAAGCAGAATGTTCAGAGTAAATAAAATGCTTCATTTATTCAACTTTTTTTACACTATCAGGAAGGACTAGGAGGTTGTCCGAGAATAGTAAAGCCTACTGGCTTCTAACTGTATTGAATACAGTTCAATAAGTTCGACAGCAAGTCACTTTGAAGTAAAGAAGATATCCCCATACCAGGCAGTTGCTTTTTGTCCGCTATTATCAGTATCGGTCATAATCGCCACAGCATCAATGGAATCAATCTCCTCGCCAAAATAACGTTTAAAATCTGCCTGGATATTGCGATGCTGATGATGCCATTGTCCAACCCCTGCTGGGCCTGACTGCTGGGCAATCATGATCACGTTATCTTTAGCAAACACATTAGGCCAGTGGCTACCTACAGGTATCTTACTTGCCCAAACATAATTAAGCGATCTGGTTTTCCAAAAGGCAAATCCACCACTGACAACAATATAAATGCGTGCTGCATAATCATCGCCACTTTTGAGGCGTTCATTGAGGTTTTTCAGCTGATTGTCAACGCGCCATGACCAATTAAGAATCGGTGTTTTGTTTAAATCAATTTTAATCTTCCGCACCAAACCAGACGCGCCAGCCTGACTATCGGCGCGCAACACTTTTTTCAGCTTCTCACTAACAAGCTGGTAGTGTGTTTTACCTTCAAACACCTTTTCTTTCCACCCATCAAGGATGCCTGATGAAAAATTGCCGACATCAACACGATCCACTGCCCAGCTAGTCAGTGGATTCAGGAGTAATAGAAAAATAAGCAATTGACACATGTTTTTGTAAAGCAACAGTGGATACGCGAAGTCTTTGTGATGTAACGGGCATGATAGTCAGCTAGCTGGTGAAAGTCTAGGAGGCTGTCCGAGAATAGAAGCCGTAGCGAGGGAAAACGGTTTTGAGTCCATTGTTTCGATTCAATGAGGCGAATACTTGTTGTATTTAACGAATTTAATTGGAAAAATGGGCCACAATCCGCTTTTCCGCAGTAGGTTTTCTATTCTCGGACAGTCTCCTAGGCCCAAGTCAACCTTCGCAAGGCCGCAATTCGCAACCAATCAAGTTAATTGTCACCACTCGAACAGAATAATTGTCATCTAATACCATTCACCACAGCATTGATTTGAAAAAAAATAAAAAATCAGGTTGACTTATTGGTTTTTCTCTATTAGTATTCTGTTATTCCAAATTGATATTTGATTATTCTAAATTGATATTTTGAATAAAGCGTAGCCGTGCTATACACGGCATTAGCGATTAAATTATTAAGGTGACTACGATGATAAAAAAATTAAGCTTAATGACCGCAACAGCACTACTTGCTGTTTCCGGTGTTGCTTGCTCAGGTAATAGCGTCAAACAGTCTGCGGATGATTCACTCAATTCAGCTGTTTCAACACTGAAGAGTTCCGGATCAATCCGTCCATACAACAAAACCTTTAATCCGCGTCAAAAAGAATATCCAAATCACTTGGGTTTTAATGACTTACACATTCAAGCCATTAGACATCTACCAATCGAAGGCGCAAAGGATGTAAAGCGTAAACTAAATAACATTGTTCATCACCATTGCAAAGCCTATGACGATGGCAGCATGGTTTGCCTGATGTTCCACAATGGAATGAAAGATAATGACAAGCCAATTGGTTTCGAATATATCATTCCGACAGCCGTGTACAATGGATTACCTGAAGGTGAAAAGAAACATTGGCATTACCATAAAGTTGAAGTACCGTTAGCAAAAGCAACCTTGCCTGATTTAACTGCAGCTGAAACAAAAAAATTGATACCCGCCATCAATGAAACTTACGGCAAAGTAATTTACATGCATCATCCAGATACTGATCTACCTCTAGGCCAACCGTACATTCTAGACGTACACAGTATGCCTAATGTCGATTAAACACGACTAAGCCGGGAATCATTCTGGCAAACAGCTAAAGGCTCGGGCGGTATTATTGATACTTCCGGGCCTTTTATTTTTGGAGCTATACTTTCAGCAGTCAGGATGGGTGACTCATCGAGGAAATCAAGGTTTTCCATCGCAACCACCTGCGAAAAAACGCGCACAACAAGCGCCGAAATTTGATAGCCAGAGAGTTTTGATACACACGTAGAGAGGATCAACATGAATACATTAACCCCTTTACTCATTAGCACAGCACTAATGTTGTTGGTATCCTCAGCAATGGCTAAAGCTCCACTTGGATTACCAGAAGTCCCAATCCCTTTTGACAATCCATCATCACCAGCGAAAAAAGCATTGGGTAAACGCCTGTTTTTTGATACCCGATTAAGCGCCAATGAAACAATCAGTTGTGCAAATTGCCACAAACCTGAACTTGCATTCACTGATGGACTCACCACGGCTGTTGGCATTAAAGGTCAAACCGGAGCACGCAATACCCCGACTGCAATGAATGCTGCCTATTACACCAGTTTTTTTGTTGATGGACGTGCCGACAACCTGGAGACACAGGCACTTGGTCCATTGACTAACCCAATCGAGCATGGACTGAAAAACTATCAGCTGATTTTGAAACTGTTACAAACTGACAACAAATATGCTTGGCTGGTCAAACAAGCTTTTGGCATTGAACCCGATCAAGCAACAAAACAACAGATCGGTCAAGCGATCGCCAGTTACGAAAGAACGCTGATTTCAGCAAATACACCGTTCGATCGTTTCTTGTATGGCGAAGATGAGCAAGCATTATCCCCAAGCGCACAACGTGGATTAAGAGTGTTCCAACGTAAAGGGAATTGCGCCAATTGTCATGAAATTACGCTACATCATGCTTTATTTACGGATAATCGTTTCTACAATCTAGGTGTTGGTTTTGACCAAATCAAACCTAACTTCATCGCATTTATTGAAGCCTACAAAAAAGCCACCTCGGATAAAAACATTAAGCCACTTGCAATCTACAACAGCCAGCAACAATCTGAATTTGGCCGCTATGCGGTGACTGGAGTCATTGCTGATATTGGTCGTTTCAAAACACCAACGCTTAGAAATATTGCGCTGACTGCACCATACATGCACGATGGTAGTCAAAAAACTCTGGAAGAAGTTGTTGAATATTACAACAAGGGCGGAGAAAAAAACCCGTTCCTGGATCCAGCAATTTTTCCACTCGAACTCACGGATCTGGAAAAAAAGGATTTGGTGGAATTTATGAAATCGCTGACCAGTCCGCAATTTCAATAATAGCCTTCAAAACCTGTTCAAGATCTTGGTCAAGGGATGAAGAACTAAGAAACACCTTTCAGCGTGATCTTGAACAGGTTCTCAGCAATTGTAGGTCTTTTAAACAATAGACGAAAGGTGTTATTGCAAGAAAGAATTTCAGGAACACACACGAAATAACGTCAGCAACTGACTAGTTTTTTACCTGTCTTCTGCGTTTCAGCTTCTGTTACATCGCTTGCCTTACGCCCCACGCTGAGCTCTAAACACGCATTACTCTATTCTGAAATCGCGCATCATACCTAGATCTTCGTGTTCGAGATTATGGCAGTGATACATAAACATGCCTTTATAATCATTAAATGGTTTTAAAAGAGTGAGCTTCTCCCCCGGCATCACCATAACAGTGTCATGCCAACCACTATCTACAAAGCCAGCATTGACGGTTTTATAAACACTTTCTGATCTTGGATTAAATTCACGTTTTAGAATTTGAAATTGTTCACCATGCAAGTGCATTGGATGCGGCATTGACATCATTCCATGCATGTCATTATCAAACTCGATTAGCTGCAAACTGTTCACCGGAATTATTTCATCTGTTTTCACATCGTTCATTTTGTAGGAACGACCATTGAGCAATGCAGACATATGTCGCATGGATAATTTAATTTTTCTGGGATCACCAGCATTCTCTGCATCTTTAAGTCTCAATGGGACAATTTTGCTTAAACGACTTGGCAACTGATCATTCACATTTGCTTTTATTGCAACCCGTATTTTGAATACCGGGTATTCGCTTCCGAGAGGTATCGTATTAGTGTGCATCATCCCGCCACCCATCATGCCACCTCCACCACCGCCCATCATTCCTCCTCTGCGACCACCCATCATTCCTCCCTGCATTCCGGCAGAAAATGAAGCGCTGCGCATGGTTAACACTGTCCCCACAGCTCGTCTACTTAAATCAATCCAGATATCACGTCTTTCTGCAGGTGCAAGCATAACAAAAGGAAGTTTTTCCGGCTGCTCCAGAAGTCCACCATCAACACCAATCACAGTCATCGGTGTCCCATCATCCCAGGCTAATTTGTATATTCGGGAATTAGAGCCATTTAACAATCTAAGTCGATAAGCTCTACTGGCGACTGGTAATGCAAAATCAACTTGGCCATTGACCATGATTTGTTCACCCAGAAAACCCTGCATTCTTTGCATCATATGATTGATATAAACCAGCTGGTTCTCACTGTCGAAGGTGCGATCCTGGATCACGAGCGGAACATCATAATATCCACTCGGTAATTTTAGTGCCTGCTCTTCATCATCGCTAACAAGCATTAAACCGGCCAAGCCGTTGTAAACCTGTTTACCTGTGTAACTATGAGTGTGTGCGTGATACCAATAAGTACCCGCACGATTGACTACTTCAAATTCATAAACATAGGTTTCACCCTTGTTAATTGCAAACAGCGGGTTGCCATCCATGTCTGCAGGAACATGCATCCCATGCCAATGCAGAATAGACTGGCTGGACAAATGATTGGTAAGATGTATTCGAACTTTTTGACCTTTTTGTAAACGCAAAGTTGGTCCTAAATAACTCCCAACATGATTTTCGAGCGTTGCTTTAGGGCCTTTCAGCAATTTCCCATGGATCTTCCATACCCGGGTTTTCTGACCTGCAAGAATTTGTATTTGTGTTGGTTCTAAGGTCAACTTGATTTCTATATCAGAATGAAAAGCAGCAGAAGGCTTGTTGCCAAGCCCCTGGCTGTTGGCAACGATAAAGCCAGGATAACTTGCTACAGCCGCAGAGATGCCAGCGTATTTCAACAGGTGTCGACGTTGAATATTAATAATATTTTTCATTGTATGATTTCTCAATGTGATGACAATTGGCTCCAATAGGCTTTGACTAAAGAGCTAGGAGGCTGTCCGAGAATAGAAAGCCTACTGCGGAAAAGCGGATTTTTTCGATTAAATTCGTTCAATACAGCGAGTATTCGCCTCATTTAATCGGAAAAATGGACTCAAAACCGCTTTCCCTCGCTACGGCTTCTATTCTCGGACAGCCTCCTAGGAACCTGCATGAAATTACTTGAACATTCTGGCTTGTCTTTTTGCTCCTCAATGCACAGCTATTTGAGACTTAGCCCAACATAAAGATGTTCATCGAAACTACCATACCCAGCTTGTGGTAACCTAGTCATTGATTATTATCAATCATCGGACAATGCATAACCGTTGTTTCCATATAATTAAAAGAGTATCGAGCGGTGATACGCTAAATGAACAGATCATCCGTAGTAGAAGCCTGGACAGGAAATTCCAAATGTCAGCATTGCAATATCCGCAAACTTGTTTTGTTTGCGGACTTGAATCAACAAGATTTTGATCTCATTCACCAACCCATTGATGATCTCGATTTTGATTGTGGTGAAAAAATATACCAAACAACCGATTCACCATTGTTTGTGTATACCATTCGCTCAGGGTTAGTCAAACTTGTTCACGAACTTGCAAATGGATCCTATCGAATAGTCAGAATCCTCAGGCAAGGAGATGTTGCCGGAATGGAGGCATTGAATGGAACAGCTTATTTACAAAATGCAGTTGCACTACAGCCAACCTCCATTTGTCGCATTCCGGTGGCTGAAATAGAGCGACTCAATCGTGAATCACCACGTTTATCCAAACAACTAACGTCGCGCTGGCAAAAAGCAGTCTCCGATGCTGATACTTGGCTTGCTGAATTAACAACCGGCGTCTCCAAGCGACGCGTTGCCAGTTTATTGTTATATCTTGAAAATAATAAAGATACTGAAAATTGCTATATTCCAAGTCGGGAAGATATTGGAGCTGTCTTATCAATCACCACTGAAACAGCAAGTAGAATTATTGCGGAATTCGGACGTAGTGGTTGGATAAACGTTGATGGCAATAGCGCCCGGGTTGATAAAGCTGCATTGGAAAAGATAGTGCTGAGTGATTAATTCGGAAATTACAACGTTATCCCACTCCTCATAAAATACCTTGTGAATCCCAAAGAACTACACGATCATCTCACCATCTGGCGAGAAATACGGGCTAGGAGGCTGTCCGAGAATAGAAACCGTAGCGAGGGAAAGTGGTTTTGAGTCCATTGTTTCGATTAAATGAGGCGAATACTTGCTGTATTGAACGAATTTAATCGGAACAATGGGCCAAAATCCGTTTTTCCGCAGTAGGTTTCTATTCTCGGACAGCCTCCTAGCTC
>JAZGEP010000256.1:0-16345 GCA_036478815.1 Methylococcales bacterium | reverse complement strand
GGTTGGTCTAACTATATGATGGATTTTGGCAAGATGCTCAAAGATCCGCAAGCAATGAAGCGGTTTGGCAATACTGTGGTGCAATGGAATTTGCATACGCGTCAGCCAAAAAAAGTGTTAGATGTGCCGGGTGCGCCTTTGGAAATCCGTTGTGCCTGGGATCCAAATCATAATTATTGTTTTACCACAACAGCATTAACCTCAAAAATCTGGTTAATATATGAAGATGAAGCTGGTGAATGGCAGGCAAAAGAAGTTGCTGATATCGGTGATCCATCGAAAATACCGTTACCTGTTGATATTTCAATTCAGAGTAATGACAAGATGTTGTGGGTGAACACCTTTATGGATGGAAAAACTCGTGCATTTGATATTTCTGACCCATTTCAACCCAAGCAAGTATTTGAACAGCAAATTGGCAAGCAGATTAATATGGTATCTTCAAGCTGGGATGGAAAACGCTTGTATTACACCACTTCATTGTTGGCCAATTGGGATAAAAAAGGCAAAGATAATGATCAGTTTCTCAAGCTATATCATTGGGATGGAAAAAAATTGACCCAACAGTTTGAGATTGATTTTATCAAGGAGAAATTGGGGCGCCCACATCAAATGCGTTTTGGTGCCAATTCTTTGTATGCCGCAAAGACTTTGCCAACCTCTCCAATTTTGGCTCAGATCAAGTAGCAACGAACTGCGAGCAAAAGGATGTGTTGTTGTTTTTCTAAGTAATTGATTGTGTTGCAATTGCTGTTAATGCTGCTGCTGGTTTTTAGTAGCTTAACAACTGCTTGGGCAAAACAATCTGAGATTGTGAATCAAACGCAGGCTCCGGGTTATGGTCGTTTGACATTTGCTGCTCCTCAGGCAGGTAGTTATCAATTGCCTGACCTGGGGCCTGCTGGTAATGGATCTGTCGTGGATGTGGATGGCAAGGATTTGCATCTCCACGATTTAATGAGCGATAAGTTGGTGTTGCTCAGCTTTATTTATTCAACATGTAACGATGCAAACGGTTGTCCATTGGCAACTGCTGTTTTTTATCGAATCAAGCAACGACTGGAAAGCGAGCCTGCGCTTAGTAAACAATTAAGACTGTTGACGCTGAGTTTTAATCCTGAACACGACACGCCTGAAGTCATGCGAGGCTATGGCGCAGGATTAATGGGTGAGCTTGACTGGCGTTTTCTGACAACACGCTCTGAACAATTGTTGCAGCCGATACTTGACCGGTATCAACAAACTGTACAAAAAATATTTGATCAGCAAGGTGATTTTACAGGAACCTTCTCGCATATTTTACGTGTCTATTTGATTGATAAGAACAAGCATTTACGCAATATCTACAGTGTTTCTTTTTTGCATCCTGATACCTTGATTAACGATATTAAGACTGTTTTGCAGGAACAGGGGCAATATCAATCGCTCTCTGGGTCAGTTCAAGCGTTGACGGAACCGTCCATCAATCATTTGACGACAAATCAGTTGAATGTTGATAGTACAGAACTTCAGGCTCCCGCATCAATAGAGTTAATGCAATCTATTAAGAGTCCACCACTTGGCTTGCCTGTTGTCCCTGTTCCTGATAACAACCCGGTAACAACTGCGAAGATTAATCTGGGACGCAAGTTATTTTTTGATCGCAGATTATCACTTAACAAAACAATTTCATGTGCCATGTGTCATGTGCCGCAGCAAGGTTTTTCCAGCAATGAGATGAAAACAGCGGTGGGTATTGAAGGACGAACAGTCAGCCGCAATACCCCAACGATCTATAATGTTGCTTACTATACAACGCTGTTTCATGATGGCAGAGAAACCACGCTGGAGCAGCAAGTGTGGAGTCCTTTGCTGGCACATAATGAAATGGCTAATCCATCAATTGGCTTCGTGCTGAATACAATCAAATCCAGTGCTGACTATGATGGTTTGTTTGAACAAGCATTTGGAAAGGTGCCGGGAATGGAAACAGTGGGGATGGCGTTGGCAAGCTATCAGCGCACCTTAAACTCGGCAAATTCAAGATTCGACCAGTGGTTCTATGGTCAAAATAACCAAGTATTAAACACGTCTGAAAAGAATGGATATGAGATTTTTATCGGCAAAGGTGGTTGTGTAGGTTGCCATTTGATTAGTGCTGATTCTGCACTGTTTACAGATAATCAATTTCACAATACAGGCGTTGGCTATGCAGAAGCGATGCAAACAGCGCCTGAGCAACATCGAATTCAGCTCGCGCCGGGTGTATTTGCAGAAGTTGATGCAGATATTGTGGATTCGGTTTCAGAATCCACAGCGAATGACTTAGGGCGTTATGCTGTCACGCTTGATCCGAGTGATCGCTGGAAGTACAGAACACCATCATTACGCAATATAGCGCTGACTGCGCCATACATGCACAATGGAGCGTTCGAGACCTTGCAACAAGTGGTTACTTTCTACAATAAAGGTGGGGCACGTAATCCTGAGCTTGATTCAGCTATCAAGCAATTAAAGTTGGACGTAGCTGAGCAAGCGGACTTGGTCGCATTTTTGCGGACATTAACCGGGGATAATGTTGATGAAATTGTTGCTGATGCTTTAGCTGAACCAATTGGCGATCCGGATTAGACTTTTCCAAAGTAGACCATCAAGTCCTGAGTGGTAATGGAGAGGTCTGCTTTTCGCAATAACCAGATGTTTTGTATGATTAATCTTTCTGCTTGCATGTAATCCACTGTGATATCAGTAGCATGCTTCGGTGTGAGCAAAAGTCGCGAATTTTTCGTAATAATCCATTGGCAGCAGGTTTTTTAAAGACCCCCACAGTATCTCCCCAAGCAGCACTGTCAGGGTGTTCGCTAGGCTCCCAGTCTGTAGTTACTTCTTGTAATTGCATATTGCCAAGCCGTGCAAGTGCTCTGTAAGCATCGGGGTAAAATCGCCAGCAATCTACCGGAAAACGGTGCTCAGGACCACGTGATGGGGCGATTAAAAAGATGTACCCTCCTGGCTTGGTGGCACGTACCATATCCAGCCAGCTTAGCCAGAAATACTCGATATGCTCAAATGCCTGGCCTGATATTAGAACATCCGCCTGGTGAGTTGATATTGGTAATTTATATGGGTTGGTCATTACTTTATCGACATTTGGTCCGTCACGCATGTCGATGCCCGTGTATTTCCATTGCTCGTTCAGGAATAAAGCTTTGTAACTGCCGTTGACATCATAGCTGCCGATATCGAAGATCTGCAGTGGTTGTTTGTGTATTGGCACTAAGTAGCGTTGCACCAGATCTTTTGCGTGTTCATAGGAACTGATATGCACTGTGACTCCTTTGTTATTGACTGCGCATTCGAATTTTTTAAAATTGTTTGTTGCGAATAACAACGTTGATGGCGTCGATTTGCAGGGAAATATTCGCGAGCGCCATAGTATAAACCTTTTGACAGGTTTGTATGCGATCAGATATTATTGACAGGCTATGTCTGACCGTTTGCCTATTCTGATAGATCCTGAACACCTGGTTGGAAAACAGTCAGAGCTGAGTGGTCAACTTGCTTTGTCTGGATTTTCACGTTTAGCTGAGTTTATGGCGACGGATCAGGGTAATGTCGATCTTACCATCTCTTTTCATAAAGAAGGTGATATCAAAACAGTGTTAGGCAACGTCAGCGCGCAATTGTTTTTGCAATGTCAACGCTGTTTGAAGCCGGTTGCATTATCTGTTGACAGGCAGTTCAGGCTTGGCATTGTTAAATCAGATGAGCAAGCCGGACGCTTGCCAAAACTGTATGAACCGTTATTGATCGACAGCGAACAAATTGTATTGAGTGAACTGGTCGAAGATGAACTGATTTTAGCGATACCCGATATACCAAAACATACCGAATGTCAGCCTCAACAGATGACATTTGGAAAAATAGACATTGAAGAACAAGCTGAGCCTCACCCATTTGCAATATTAGCCAAGCTTAAATCCAAGGAGAATTAGCGACTCATGGCAGTACAAAAAAGTAAAAAAACCCGATCCCGTCGCGGCATGCGACGTTCACACGACTCTTTAAACGCCAAGGCGTTGTCACGTGACTCTGAAACAGGGGAACTACATCTGCGGCACAATGTGACTCCAGATGGTTTTTTCAAAGGTCGCCAGATTGTTGTCGTTGACGATATTGATATGGATGACGATGAAGAGGACACTGAATAGTTAATTCTGTATTAGAAATGAAACACAATAACTTGAACATTCTGATTTGCCTTCTTGGTTGTGGCAACAGTTACATAGCCTGCTATGCACCTGTTGCCACGTCTTGAGGCAAACAAAAATACTGCACCACCATGTCCAGTTTATTTGATTTTCATTCTTTGGGTTTGAACTTTTCAAACAGTGTTAAACATGCATGCGAGCAGATGCTGTTGCTGAATAGGAGCGAGGATTCAATAATCGACGAAAGTTTGATGCAGGATTTTTGTTTGTCTTCAAGGCGTAGTAACAGGCGCATAGTAAGCTACGCGACTGTTACTACAAGGCAGAAGACACACAAAAAGACAAGTCAAAATTCGTCAATTATTGAATCCTCGCTTCTTAGTATAAAATATGACTGAATCAGTAACCGTTGCCATTGATGTAATGAGTGGCGATCACGGCTTGAGTGAAATAATTCCAGCGGCACTTGCCAGTCTTGCTGCAATCCCGCAGCTGTCATTGTTGCTTGTTGGGGATGAAGTTGCTATGCAGCAGCAACTTGGTGACGATCTGTCTAAATGGCAGGGCAGGTTGAAGTTGGTACATGCTTCCCAAGTTGTAGAAATGGATGACACACCATCAAAAGTTTTACGTTCTAAGCGTGATTCCTCGATGCGGATTGCCATTAATCAGGTTAAAGAGGGTAGTGCAGGAGCCTGTGTTAGTTCAGGCAATACTGGCGCATTGATGGCGATGGCCAAATTTGTACTCAAAACAATTCCTGGCATAGACCGGCCGGCGATTATTTCGTCTTTGCCCTCACGCTTAGGGCATACTCATGTGCTTGATTTGGGCGCAAATATAGAATCCAGCGCAGAGCAATTGTTGCAGTTTGCATTGATGGGGTCAGAGTTGGTTCGTGCTGTTGACGGTATTGAAAGACCAAAAGTCGGTTTACTGAATGTCGGCGAAGAAGAGATGAAAGGTAGTCAGCAAGTGAAACAAGCCTTTCAACTATTAACCGATGCCCCGATTAACTTTATTGGTTATGTCGAAGGCGATGATATTTGCATGGGTAATGTTGATGTCGTCGTTACTGATGGCTTTGTTGGGAATATTTCTCTGAAAGCCATGGAAGGGATTGCCAATTTGATTGTTAGCTCGCTTAAACAATGTTTTACAAAAAGTCCTTTGAGCAAACTGGCTGGTTTAATTGCCATGCCTGTACTCAAGTCATTTAAGAAATTATTTGATGTAAAAAAGTATAATGGCGCTAGTTTAATTGGATTAACAGGGATTGTGATTAAAAGTCATGGGGGGGCGGATCGTGTTGCGATTGCCAATGCAATCAAAGTTGCAGTAATCGAAATTGAAAAGGATGTGCCCAATAGAATCAGTGAACGTATTGAAGCAATTATGACTTCCCGAGGTAATGAGTGACAATCTATTCGCGAATTGCCGGAACTGGCGGTTATCTTCCCGCAGAAATTCGCACGAATGGCGATATTTCCAAGCTGGTGGATACCTCGGACGAATGGATTTTTGAGCGTACAGGTATTCGTGAGAGACGCATTGCCGGAGCTGATGAAACAGCATCCAGTATGGCTGAAATTGCTGCGCGAAGCGCTTTGGATGCAGCCGGATTGCAAGCCTCAAAGATTGACTTAATCATCGTAGCAACCAGTTCTCCAGACACGGTTTTCCCCAGCACGGCTTGTTTGCTTCAAGGCCGGTTGCAGGCGGCTCAATGTGCGGCATTTGATATTCAGGCCGCTTGTTCAGGCTTTATTTACGCATTAAGTGTCGCTGATCAATTCATTAAAACGGGCCAAGTGCGTAAGGCATTAGTGGTTGGTAGTGAGATTAACTCTCGTTTGCTAGACTGGACAGACCGTAGTACTTGTGTGTTGTTCGGCGATGGCGCAGGTGCAGTGTTGTTAACTGCATCAGAAAAACCAGGGGTTTTATCGACTCACATTCATTCGGATGGAAATTACAGCAATTTATTGTATGTGCCAAATCCAACTGGTGGGGTTTGTGGTAGAAAACCGGTAATTCATATGTCAGGCAATGAGGTGTTTAAAGTGGCTGTTAATACCTTAGGTCGCATTGTTGATGAAACGTTGGCAGCCAATCATATGCAAAAATCTGATATTGACTGGTTGGTTCCGCATCAGGCAAATATTCGTATTATTAATGCCACTGCAAAAAAACTGGGAATGGTTCTGGATAAGGTGGTATTGACGATCGAACATCAGGGTAATACCTCTTCTGCATCAGTGCCTCTGGCGCTTGATGAGGCGGTGCGTGACGGGCGAATTAAACGCGGTGACACATTATTGATGGAGGCATTTGGTGGTGGTTTTGTTTGGGGTTCTGCCCTTGTTAATTATTAAAAATGGGTCAGAGCTGGATTGATGGATAATACTTCAAATGATTTAGGTGTGGTATTTCCCGGGCAAGGCTCGCAGTCGATTGGTCTGTTGGCTGAGTTAGCTGTTGAGTATCCACAGGTTAAGCAGACATTTGAACAAGCCTCTGGAATTCTTGGGGAGGATTTGTGGGAAATTACTCAGCAGGGGCCGGAACAACGCCTAAATGATACGCGTATTACGCAACCGGTCATGCTTGCTGCAGGTGTGGCTGTATGGAGAGCATGGAATACACAAACCCGATTGCAACCCATATCAATGGCTGGTCACAGTCTTGGCGAATACACAGCATTAGTGTGTTCTGGAAAGATGGATTTTGAGGATGCTGTCAAGCTGGTCAGCGAGCGAGCGCGGCAGATGCAAATTGCTGTTCCAGTGGGAGAGGGCGCCATGGCTGCTATTCTTGGGCTGGATAATGCAGCTGTAGAGCAGGCATGTAAATTAGCTTCACAGCAGGGAATTGTCGAGCCAGTTAACTATAATGCTCCTGGTCAAGTGGTTATTGCAGGGAGCGCAACAGCTGTCGAGTCAGCGCTCGAACAGGCTAAACAGTTAGGTGCAAAACGAGCTGTGTTGTTACCAGTTAGTGTCCCATCGCATTGCAGTTTAATGCGCCCAGCAGCTGATGCGCTGGCTTCAATGCTGGATAATATCGCACTCAAAGAAACTGCGATACCGGTTGTGCAAAACACCGATGGCTTATCTCATGATAATCCAGATCAGATTCGGAGTAATTTAAAGCAACAGCTATACAAACCAGTTTTATGGGTCGATTGTATCAATAAAATGCATAGTCAAGGCGTCACACAGTTTGTAGAATGTGGTCCAGGCAAAGTGTTAAGTGGTTTAATCAAGCGTATTGCTAAAGGTGTCAATGTAGCTTCTGTGAATTCGCCAGACTCATTGATATCCGCTCAGCCATTGTTGGAGAAATCAAATGACGGATAAAGTGACGCTGATAACTGGAGCCAGCAGAGGTATTGGTCATGCCATTGCTTCTGTTCTTGCGGCTAGTGGTTGCCAGGTAGTTGGTACTGCAACAACCACGCAAGGTGCAGCGAGTATTGGTGATTCAATTCAGGGTGCACATGGTTTGGTGCTTGATGTCAGCGATCCAGCTTCAATTGACCAGTGTATGCAAGCAATGAAAGAACAATTCGGAGTTCCTGAAATCCTGATTAATAATGCAGGTGTCACCAGGGATAACCTGATGATGCGTATGAAAGACGATGAATGGGACAGTGTTATTCAAACCAATCTGAGTTCTGTTTTCAGATTATCACGTGCTTGTCTACGTGGAATGATGAAAGCGCGCTGGGGACGCATTGTTAACATATCTTCTGTGGTCGGATCGACTGGAAATGCTGGGCAAGCCAATTATGCAGCCGCAAAAGCGGGTATGATAGGCTTGACTAAATCATTGGCAAAAGAAGTTGGTTCACGTGGAATTACGGTCAATACAGTTGCTCCAGGGTTTATTGAAACAGATATGACCAAAGGCTTAGCGGATGCTCAGAAAGACAGCTTGCTTGATGCAATCGCTGTTGGACGTTTGGGCCAGCCTGAGGAGATAGCGCATGCTGTTGATTTTTTATGTTCAGCACAGGCAGGCTATATCACTGGCGAAACTTTGCATGTAAACGGCGGTATGTATATGCCTTAAGTTGTTGAAATTATTTAAACAATGATAATCAAGACTGAAAAGTCTTTGTAATTTTGTCAATTCGGCACTAGAATTGCCCCACTTTATTTTTTTTGTGCCGTGAAAACTGAGGAAACAAACATGAGTGAAATAGAAGATCGCGTAAAAAAAATTGTCAGAGAACAATTAGGTGTTAAAGAAGATATCGCATCGGATGCGTCTTTCGTTGACGATTTGGGTGCTGATTCACTGGATACAGTTGAATTGGTGATGGCTCTCGAAGAGGAATTCGATTGTGAGATTCCTGATGAAGAGGCTGAAAAAATAACCACAGTTCAGCAGGCAATTGATTATGTGAATTCACATTTATCTGCCTAACTCGATTGCGAGGAGGCTGTCCGAAAATAGAAGTCGTAGCGAGGAAAAACTGATTTGAGTCGGGTTTTATCATTATTTGAGGCGAATGATTGTGCTCTTTAACGCAAATAATGGCCCTGATACGATTGCGGCTGGTCAAATGCAGCTTTTTCGTATTAGGCTCTCTATTCTCGGACAGCCTCCTAGTGTTTACAGAAATGTAGCTATGTGAAGATAAAGTTGTTTGAGAGTTGAGAGGAATACTTGATTGATCAATAATGAGCAAGGTTTTTAAGTAACTACTCAGCGAAATCAGTTGCTACTCAGATTGCCCTCTCATGTACAAGAGCAAGGTGAAAGCGCAGAGTTTACAGGTGTAAATGAGCACTTTCCAGACAGCGATTGGACAAAATAGAGGGTAAGCTGAGTCGTTACGGTTTTTATTGGTTAATAACTTCATGGCTTCGCTAATTAGCTTCTAAATCAGTGATAACCGGACAAGTGGTTGTGCTAACTTGTCCGGTTTTGTTTTTTTATCTGTTGGAATATGCATGAAAGAGCTTGAACATTTTGACTTGTCTTTTTCCTCCTGACTACAATCTCCATTGTTGTGTATTTGTCTACGTCAAGCTTGTTCAATGCAGCCATCGGAGATTTAGACCGTCACATTGTTGTAAAATTTCTGGTTGCTGTACTCGAGTGTTTTTAACAACAGATAGCACGCAAGACAGCGATGCTCAAGATGCTGCTGTGTTTGTTTGATCTTGCGTGTGTTGTTCTGATGGTCAAGCCAAGCACAGAAGCATTCTGAGTATAGTTACTAAAGCCAATATTGAGTCGTTGCGTTTTTTAATCGATCATTTCCATGTTTAAGGTGTCATTTGCATAATCGCCGTGTAGTTGTTACTGGGTTAGGGGCAGTCACGCCTCTGGGGCTAGACTTCACTTCCAGCTGGGATGGTATCGTCAATGGTCGCAGTGGTATTGCCATGCTCGAACTATTCGATACTTCTGGTTTTGCAACCCGATTTGGTGGTGCGCTCAAAGGTTTTGATGTGAGTGAATATATGTCGCCAAAGGAAGCAAGGCGTATGGATGGTTTCATTCATTATGGCATTGCTGCTGGAATTCAGGCATTGATTGATTCGGGTCTGGAGGTCACGGAACAGAATTGCGAACGTATTGGCGTAGCGGCAGGCGCGGGAATTGGTGGAATTACAGGGATTGTTGCAGGCCATCAGAACCTACTGGATGGCGGCCCCAGAAAAATCTCCCCTTTTTTTGTTCCAGGCAATATTATCAATATGTTGTCCGGAAACTTTTCCATACGTTTTGGTTTAATGGGGCCAAATATTTCTGCTGTGAGCGCTTGTGCTACGGGCTGTCATAATATCGGTGAAGCTACACGGATGATTCAGTATGGCGATGCTGATGTCATGGTGGCTGGTGGCGCAGAAATGTCGACCAATTGCCCGACCGCCTTAGGTGGTTTTGTCGCAACGCGTGCGCTGTCACAACGCAATGATGATCCAGAGGCTGCAAGTCGACCGTGGGACAAGGACAGAGATGGCTTTGTGCTGAGCGATGGGGCTGGTATGGTTGTGATTGAAGAGTTAGAGCATGCGAAACAGCGTAATGCCCGAATTTATGCTGAAATTATCGGTTATGGGCGTAGCTCGGATGCTTATCATATGACACAACCTGCCCCTGATGGTAAAGGTGGGGCATTGTGTATGCGCAACGCGATGCGTGATGCTGAGGTGAATGCAGCTGATCTTGATTACGTGAATGCACATGGGACATCCACAGTCGCGGGCGATATTGCCGAAACAAAAGCACTTAAACTGGCATTGGGTGATGATGTTTACTCAACAGCAATCAGTTCAACTAAATCAATGACTGGCCATATGTTAGGGGCTGCTGGCAGTGTAGAAGCAGTTTTTTCTATTTTGGCGATACGCGATCAAGTGATACCCCCGACCATTAATCTTGAAACCCCCGATCCTCAATGCGATCTTGATTATGTTCCTGGCAATGCCCGCGAAACGCTAGTCAATGTGGTAATGTCTAATTCATTTGGTTTCGGTGGTACTAACGGAACCTTGATTTTCAGTCGTTTCAATGGTTAGGAGTGAGGATTTAATAACTTCTGGATGTTATTAAATCCTCACTCATTATCAATATTTATAAGCAGATTTTCAGATGGAGAGACTTGCTAAAGTCGAGATTCAATGGGTTGCTCAACATTAATTAATGGCAAGCCGGTATCTGTTGTTGATATTAATGATCGCGCTTTTCAGTATGGTGATGGCGTGTTTGAAACCATCGCTGTTAGTGATGGACAGCCCGAATTTCTAACTCGGCATTTGCAAAGGTTACAAATTGGTTGCCAAGCACTGGATATTGATTGTCCAGAGTATCAGATCATTGCTGATGAAATCAGAACGCTTTGTTCGCAACAACAATCCGCCGTGATCAAAATTCTAATCACTGCCGGACAGAGTGCACGAGGTTATCGGCGACCCAGTCTATCAATTCCTAACCGCATGATTACCTGTCTGCCGTTCCCCGAGCATCCGCAAAATCTCTCTACTAGCGGTATCACATTGCGTTTATGTCGACACCGTTTGTCAATAAATCCAGTGCTTGCTGGGATCAAGCATTTGAATCGCCTGGATCAGGTGATTGCCAGAAATGAATGGAATCACTCCGATATCCATGAAGGAGTGATGCTGGATGCTGACGGTTATGTGATTGAGGGCACAATGAGTAATCTTTTTTTAGTTGAGAATGGTTGCCTGAAAACAGCATTGCTTGATCGCACTGGTGTTGCTGGTATTATTCGTTCAGTAGTCATTGATCAGGCCAGACAAGCGGGTGTGATCGTCGATATCAAACGGATCAAGTTGAATGAATTACTCTATGCGGATGAGATTTTTATGACTAATAGTGTCATTGGGATCTGGCCAGTGTGTCAGTTTGAAACTCGAACTTATACAATTGGTGCGACTGTTTTGCAGGCTAAAAATTGGATAATCAATGCTCATGATAGGTTGGTCGCGTGATCCGCTGGTTTTTGCTGGTTTGTCTAGTTATTGTTGGGCTGGCGCTGGGGCTGTTGTATGTTGATTATCAGCGATTTCTCGAACATCCATCCGGTAATTCTGAAACAGTCGTTTTTGAGGTTGAACAAGGTGACTCTCTGGGGGTTGTTAGTTCACATTTATTGAAAGCTGGATTAATTAGCAATGAGCGCTGGTTTAAGCTGCTGGCATCCAGAGAAAAGGCTGAAACCAGCATCAAAGTTGGTGATTATTCAATTGAACCGGGTGCTAAGCCGCCAGCTATTCTAGCGACACTGGTAGCCGGTCGCGTGCTCCAATATTCAATCACTTTTGTTGAAGGGTCGACTTTCAAGCAACTGCGACAAAGGCTTGTACAGAATCCGCGCATCAAGCAAACGCTAGCGAAGAACTCTGATCAAAGTATTATGGAAAAACTGGGCTATCCAGATCAACATCCTGAAGGGCGTTTCTTCCCTGAAACCTATTTTTTTGACAACAATACCAGTGATCTGAAAATCCTTCGGCGTGCTTATCAGAAAATGCAGCAGACAGTGACCGCAGAATGGACTAATCGAGATAAAGAGTTACCCATAGAAACAGCTGATGAAGCACTGGTTTTAGCATCAATTGTTGAAAAGGAAACAGGGCAAGCCGGCGAGCGTGCAGTGATTGCAGGAGTGTTTGTGCGTCGCCTCCGAAAAGGTATGTTATTGCAGACTGATCCCACTGTAATCTATGGTATGGGAGAAAGCTACAAAGGCAATATTCGGCGCAAAGATCTGCGCACTGACACCCCTTATAATACTTATACCCGATCTGGTTTGCCGCCAACCCCAATTGCTATGCCCGGACAAGCAGCCATCCATGCGGCATTGCATCCAGCGCAAGGTGATGCGCTTTTTTTTGTTGCTAATGGCAATGGCTCGCATGTTTTTTCGGCAACCTTGAAAGAGCATAATCAAGCAGTCAAGCAGTATCTGAAAAAGCTTCGAGCGAAACGATGAAATTAGGAAAAATGATCACTTTGGAGGGAGTTGAAGGTGCAGGCAAAAGCACTCAACTAGCCAATGTGGTTGATTATTTGCGGCAGCAAGACATTGTAGTGGTCGTTACACGTGAACCCGGTGGTACAGCGCTGGGTGAGAAGATGCGTTCTCTATTGTTAATCGATGACGGCAGCAAGATGGCGCTTGAATGCGAACTGTTATTAATGTTTGCTGCCAGAGCCCAACATATGGATGAAATCATCAGGCCAGCACTGGAGTGTGGACAATGGGTTGTCTGTGATCGCTTTACCGATGCCAGTTATGCGTATCAAGCGGGAGGGCGCGGTATTGATAGCAAGCGTATCGAGCAGCTCGAACACTGGTTATTAGATGGATTTAAACCTGATTTAACGCTATTGCTTGATGTTGCGGTCTCCACAGGTTTTAAGCGTATTATGCGTCGTAGTAAAGACCGTATTGAACAGGAAAATATTGATTTTTTTGAGCGCGTCAGAAACACTTATCTGCGCTTGGCAGCATCAGAGCCGCAGCGTATTAAGCTTATTGATGCAGCACAGCCTGTTGATGAGGTGAGTCGTCAGATACAGACTTGTCTGAATGATTTGATGGTAATGTCTTAAACCAACCAAATAGAAGTTGTATGGAGAAAGCACTTTACCCTTGGTTATCTGATGCTTCCCAGCAGTTAATCGCCTATATCGAAGCACAAAGGGTTCCCCATGCGTTATTATTCAGCGGTGCTGCCGGGTTAGGTAAAAAGCAGCTCGCGCAATTATTAGCAAAGCGCTTATTATGTGAATCTGCTGACAAAAAATTGTTGGCATGTCAATTCTGCCAGAGCTGTCTGTTGTTTGAGGCAGGTAATCATCCGGATTTTTATTTAATACAGCCAGTAGACGCTGGAAAGCCGATTGTGGTGGATGAAATTCGTCAGCTTAATCAGAATCTCAAACTATTACCGCAATATAACCAAAACCGAGTAGTGATCATTTGTCTGGCTGAAGAATTAAATACATCAGCTGCAAACAGTTTTTTAAAAACGCTGGAAGAACCAGGGCAGCGGACTATTTTCTTACTCGTTTCCAACACGCCCTCAGCGGTCATGCCAACTATATTGACGCGCTGTCAGCAAATTCGTATTCCTTTGCCACAGATTGATCGTGTAATCCAGTGGTTAAGCGAGTCACAGCAGATTGAAAATGCACGCGCACTGGCGACTTTTTCAGGCGGTGCGCCCTTGTATGCACTAGAGTTAAATACAAATGGTGACTATGAGAATAAGCTCACAGTTCTACAATTATTTGTTGAGACGCAGTTCAAAGATTTCGCTGAAATCAGCATAACGGAGTCTTGGATTAAGTATTCAGCTGAATTTGTTATCTATATTTTGATCACAGGTCTATTGGATATGATCCGTCTAGCCATGGATCCTGAGGTGCACATCAATAGCTTGTATCACCCAGATCAGAACCAAGAATTGAGTCGCTCAGCTGAGTTGGTGTCAGTCAAGTCTCTGTTCAAATTTCTGACGCAGGTGTACAGGGCTAAGCAACTGTTGGCGTCACAGGTGAACATGCAATTAGTCTATGAGGGCTTTTTCATCCAATGGCGTTCAATGTTAGACAACGAATAGGTTAAAAGCCATGAGTGAAGTAAAAAAAGAAGCGAAAAGAGGTATTTTGTCGCTTTCAATTAAGGATAAAGATGCCCTATACGCAGCGTATATGCCATTTGTGCTTAATGGTGGGATGTTTATTCCAACCAGTCGGCCTTACGAATATGGTGACGAAGTATTTATTTTAATCAGTTTGATGGAAGAAGAAGAAAAGCTTCCAGTGTCAGCGAAAATTGTATGGATTACCCCAAAAGGGCCGGGAAACTATCGATCTGCTGGAATTGGAGTGCAGTTTAGTGAGGAAGATAAAGGAATGGTTCGGGGCAAAATCGAAACCTACCTTGCAGGCGCCCTTGATCGTCCTGAACCGACTAATACAATGTAGACGCTTTAGTTATATGTAAAGGTCACCCATGTTTGAAAGATGCTATAAACCAATAAGACTAAATTTTTTTGTGCTGATATCTAGTGCTCCGTCAACATTATATTGACGGGTATAGAAAGCCGATAAATGGTCATCTGCCTCGTTGCACTCGTTTGGATTAGCTAGTGACAATTGAATCGCTGAAATTAATGACTTTTTGCGTAACTTTTTATAGGTGCCTTGTTTATAGTTGTCAGGTTGTCTGAGCAAACTCGAAATTGGCATTTTAGTTGAAGCTATTTGATAATCACTGAACAAGAATCGACTATAATTGGCCAATCTGTGACAATTGCATCAAACACAATGAATAGTAATGATCGCCGCGTGGTGGTGGTGATGGGCGGGGTTGAACCGCCGACCTGCGGGTTATGAATCCGCCGCTCTAACCAACTGAGCTACATCACCATCGTTGGACAGCCAACTAGGATAAAGGATATCGACAATTAAAGTCAATAATTGATCGAACCGAATGCCCGAAAATAGAAAATTCGTTGTTGAACAATCTTTTTTCCCAAATTTCCCAATGATATATGGTCAAGTTCATCTCCCGTCTTCTGACTGTACTAAAGTGCTGTCGGTGCTCTCTATCAGAATGAGTGTAAATAGCACAATGATTTGTGCACAATGCGTTGATGAGATATCATTCACAGGTTTGAATATGGCCACTGTTTTTTTGGTGGTTTTTTTCAATTCATGCAAACTCTTAAGAAGTGAGGTTGTGGTACAAGATGCAACTTTGAAGAAAAATATCTCTGTACGCTAGACTAAGATAGTCAATAAGCTTACTATATATGGGATGCGCCCGTAGCTCAGCTGGATAGAGTACCTGGCTACGAACTAGGGAGTCGGGAGTTCGAATCTCTCCGGGCGCGCCATATAAAACAATAGGTTACAAATAATAATTAGCGTTTATTGTTCTATCTGTGTCTAGTTTGTCAATTTTACCCCCGCTTTTACCCCCCACTCTCAGTGTTGCTTACAATTGCCGAGCTTTTCTTAGATACATCAGAATCAATAGCTTAAAGATTTACTCATCTCATCATCGATTGCGAACGAGACAATTAGTTTTTAACATCAACTTCAAGATGAACAAACAATCGTTGTTTTTCATACTGTATTCTTCCTTCTCTGTCAGTATTTCAAACAATTAATGCTGATATTCCTTGCATTGTTGACTCTTCTGTATTGACAAGGCTGGCCTTTAAGGATTTTCAATCAATTACATAGGGTGTCATAATAGGTTTTCTGTAAATCTATGTTGTATCGAGTACTCATATCATTGATTGCTTAACTATCTTGTTTATAATCCCCGTTCATAATTATTAACTGAGTGATATAAAATTTTCTCTTGTCCATTTTTCGCCTAAAGCTATCGTGAAATTATACTGGCATACATTAGCAAGAACGCTCTATTGCAATTTATTAATCAAATAAATTATATAGAAGTCTTTAAGACTGGACTTGGTTTCTCTGTGGGTGAGGGGTTTTGTTTTAAAGGTCAGCCATGTGCGGTGGATTTCAAGATAGTTGTCGCCTAAAGTTAAAAATCATGCTGCCTTGTCCTTCACTATTTCAGTGTTTTGTTTCTCCGGATTGAGATAAACGACGGTGATTGGCTCCCAATTGCGTATTGT
>JAZGEP010000255.1:0-12924 GCA_036478815.1 Methylococcales bacterium | reverse complement strand
ATGATAAGATTGGCAGGTCTTTACGAGTCACAAAATAAATAGATTTTTTTCCTAAATGGCGCGTTGATTTAAAAGGAATAATCGTATTGATTCCTTCTTGTTTAAGCGTATAGGAAAGTGATGCATAGGTGTCATAAAGCATATCCGCACGATTTTCCAAAACAGCCTCAATCGCATCACTAAATGTATTCACAGTAACAATGTTTATTTTTGGAAAATGTTTTCTTAGCAGTTCTATATGCGCATATTTTTCTGGGAGAGCAACACGCTTGCCATCCAAGTCTGCAAATGTTTTGACATGAAGATCATCGCGAATAAAAAAATAATCCAGCATTTCAAAATAGGGTGTTGAGTATGTCAAATAATGACTACGTTCTTCTGTGTAATAAACACTCGGCAATATATCTATTTGTTGATCACTTATTTTTTTTAGGTTATTACTCCACTGGTCGATGCTTATTTTGAACTCTAACCCCGTCTTTTTAGCGATCAGAATTAAATAGTCATTTGCGATGCCGCTATATTTCCCATTCTCTTCTACAAAATTAAATGGTGTCCAGTCAGGACTTCCGCCTACGGATGTTTCAGGATGTTGCTTTATCCATTGTTTCTCTGCCGTGGATAACTTAACTTCAGTGGTCTTGTTCTCTTTTTGCGCAACCGTGGATAACAAAGTGCCAAGCTGTTGTTGAAATTGCCCTGCAGTTTCTTGATGGTTTTGAGGATTAGAGTGGCAGGGATTACTAAAAGTGATTAGAAATAGCAGAAGGAGGCAGTATCGATAGCGCTGTAACAGCACCTCAATTAAGTAATTTTTTAACATATTGAATTGACGGACACAGAATTCATGTCATGTTGATAGACAGTATTTCAGATAAATTACATCACTCAATTTCGGCAATGGCTGTACATTCATCAAATGTTGACCAGTTCTGGATCAAACGGTGTATCGCGACGTTCTTTTATATAATTGATTGAGTTGTCTATATTCCAGGCTTTTTTATATTGACGACAGTGGGTTAATGTATCAAATAGTAACTTCTCATTATTTACCGGCAGCTTATAATTCAATAGCTTAGAAGTGATTTTAATGAAATAAATGTAGAAATATCATTAAAACTCGTTTGTAAAATTAAAATATCAATGACTTACAAAGGTTAAAATTAAAACGTCCAATTTTTATGCACTGTAACCAATTGATTTTAAAGGTGCCGGTAAATAATGAGAAGTTATATCAAACACATCTAATATCAATTTATTTGGTGTTGCTTATACAAACATTGAGTTTTGTCCTGGGTGTTTGTTCACAGAAAGAAAATATTCAAAGCGGGAGGGCAAACGCTATAAGAGTCAATCAACATGGTTTTTATAGGTTCCACTCTTTCTATCTCCACCGTGGAACATGTGGTAAGGCAATTGGAAAAAAATAACCCACCCACCTTACTTGCCTTTTTGTCCGTCTTCGATCTTGTTGCTTCGGTTACATAGTAAATTCGTTGCATCAATAGACATCAGTACCTGAGCATATTTAATTGTAACTACTTTGCTTACCCTCAATTTTGCCCAACCGCTGTTTGCAAAGTGCTCATTTACACATGTATACTCCGCGTTTTCTGCTTGCTCTTGATCAAAATAGAGAGCTGTCTGAGCCGCTACTGATTACGCTGAGTGTGACTATTAAGTTAACATTTTTTTTGTCTTTTTTCTCATCTTCGGTGTTGCAGAAACAGTTACAAAGCTCACAATGCGCCTGTTTCTGCGCCTTGAAGATGAAAAAATCCTGAACAAAATAGTTAAATTAATTTTGCACAGGTACTTGGAGTGAGGTGGTACTGTGTTGAAAGATTGTTGAAATTCTGTATATTTTCTCATTGTTGACCAAAACCAAGGTTAAAACAACCGCTTCAAAAAATTAATGAAGGTTGAAGTAAAATATAAGACAACATTATATCGCCCCAACTATTGTGCTTATAATAGACCTGCTGATTATTTAATCAAAACGACCTTGATTTTCGTCAAGTTCACGTATTTCATCAATGGTGTATCTGGGAGTAATGTGCTGTGGGCAATTTTTATCCCAGGTTTCGACTCGGATAATGAATGCACGTTCGGCTTTACCTTGATAACCAGAAACCGACAGTTGATTAATGAGTGCTTGATCATCTTCGCTCACCTCAGCCGTACCCCATATTTTGATTCTGATTCGGTTTGGGTAATCCATCAAGAACAAGCAAACCTTATTATTTTCTTCCAGATTTCCGTATGAAATATATTGGCGATTTCCCCGAAAATCGGCAAAACCCAGAGTTCGCTCATCAAGCACTTTTAGAAATCCTTTTGACCCACCGCGGTGTTGAATATAAGGTTGTCCCTCACCATTGACTGTTGCCATATAAAAAGAATCGCGCTCCAAAACAAAATTGGCAAGCTCTGGTGTAATGCGGTCTGGCCACCAGTTTTTCTCAACTCTCGCATAAGAATTCCTTGAGCCGTGACGTGTTTGTATAGCTTTAACACTTTCTGTAAACGCTATATCACTTGCATACTGTTTCATGATGGTTCTCCATGCTGTAGTGCTCCGTCAATATCACATTGAAAGACTACTACTAGTGTCTGTTTTCTATTTAAAACAGCCGCCGATTGTCAGCGACGGCTAATTTCAAATTCACGGATAATCAATGCCGCATTAATTCTCGATGACTGCCACTTTTCTCACATCAAGAAAGCGTCGAATATGCTCCGCAATCACCTCACCGTCTTCTTCCAGAGCAAAATGTCCGGTATCCAGAAGATGAAAATCAACCTTTTTTAAATCTCGTTTGTAAGGATAAGCACCTTCAGCCGGAAATATCTCATCTTTTTTACCCCAGACAATTAGAGTAGGTGGTTGATGTTTGCGTAGGTATTCTTGCCACTTGGGATAAAGCGGAGGATTCGAGCCATAGCTGTAGAACATCTGAAGTTGAATTTCTTGATTACCTTCACGATCCAATAGTGGCTGTACATGATGCCAGCTATCAGGGTTAATTGCTTCAACATTGCGTATCCCATTGGTGTATTGCCATTTAGTTGCACCCAGTGTTAGCAAAAATCGTAACGCTTCATCATTGGTCATGTTTGTTTTTTTGTAAGCAGCCTTGACATTTTTCCACCAATCATTGTCCAGTCCCTGGTTGACTGCACCGCGATTTTTCCAGTAGGCTTTAATGGGCTCCCAGAAGTTATTATCGATACCTTCTACGTAGGCGTTTCCGTTCTGAATAATCAACGATTCAACTCGTTCCGGATGTTTCGTTGCGATACGAAAACCAATTGGTGCGCCATAATCCATCAAGTACAAGCTATATGTCTTCAAACCCACTTTATCGATAAATTTATCGACTACGTTAGCAAGATTATCAAAGCTATAGTCGAATTGATCGACAGTAGGCATTGAGCTATAGCCATACCCTGGATAATCTGGCGCGATAAGATGGAATCGATCAGATAATGCCGGAATCAAATCGCGAAACATATGTGACGAGGTGGGAAACCCATGTAACAGCAAAATGGTTGGATGGTTTGGATTGCCTGCTTCGCGGTAAAAAATATCTAATCCATCAATCGTCACCGTTTTATAACTAACAGTATTGATTGGTTGTGCGGCAAACGATGTTGCTGCAAATCCCAGGTTAAAGATCAGACTGATTAAAAGTACCTGTAGAATATGCGTTGTTTGTGTTTTCATGATAGTTTCTCCTTGATATTCAGATATTAAATTTGGAGTTACGATTTGATGTCAGTTAAATCAGACCGATTGTTACTCAGTAATTTCGATAATTCTGTAAAGCCTCCTATGGGTTTTTTGTTAATAAATATCTGCGGTACAGTGCGTTGTCCGCTTTGAATCAAAAGCTGTTGCGCCTGTTCGTCATCTTTGATTAAACCAACCTCTTCATACGTGATGTTCCGTTGTTGCAACAGGTTTTTAGCTGCGTGACAATAGCCACACGTTGGACTGGTTAACATTGTTACTTGAGTCATTTGAAGCTCCTGAAGTGTTATAAAATTAGTGTTAATTAAATTCACGTTCCGATACATTGATCGGCTTGTCATTAATACTGGCAATACGCCGCTGCATCAAACCGTTATCAGCAAACTCCCACAGTTCATTGCCGTAGGAACGATGCCATTGCCTGGAATCGTCATGCCATTCATAACGAAAGGTCACGGCTATACGGTTTTTGTTAAAGCACCAGAGTTCTTTTTTCAGCCTGTAATCGAGTTCTTTTTCCCATTTTCGAATCAGACATTCGATGATCTTTTCTCGTCCAGAAAATATTTCTGCACGATTGCGCCATTGGCTATCAATGGTATAAGCGCTGGCAACTTTTACTGGATCTTTACTGTTCCATCCATCCTCAGCCAGTTGTACTTTTTGTGTAGCCGTTTCTAGCGTAAACGGTGGTCGATTCTCCATTTCAGTTCCTCTTGTTGAGTTGCCCCTAAGGAGCGAGGATTTAATAACTTCCCGATTTTGACTTGCCTTTTGACTCCACAGGAGTGCTAATAAAATAGTTGCGTAACCCTGCTATGCGCCCATTTTATTAGCACTCCTGTGAAATCAAATTGCTGCGTCAAACTTCGGTAACTTATTAAATCCTCGCTCCTAACCAGGAACAGTATTTTGGTTATCCGGAATGCCTGATAAAAACTTCGCATCAATTGGCGTGTCGTTGATGTGGTTAACGTAGTTACTCAGAGTCTTAAAACTGATACCCAGCACTACTTCTAATACATGCTGTTTTTGATAATCAGCTTGATAAAACTCATGCAGGGTGTTCTGATCCACCCAACCGTCAGCTTCCAGCACTGCACGTGTAAATGAGCGTAGCGCTTCCAGTTTGCTATCGGCCAATGACTGGTTGTAATACACAGCATGAATAATTTCCGCAGGAATTTTCTGCATCTTAGCGACAGTACCGTGCGCTGCCAGACAATAGCTGCAATTACGGTAACGGCTGATGCTTAATAGAACCAGTTGACGTTCAGTTGCGGTGAAGGCAGTTTTTTCGAACAACTCTGTCAGGAGTTGATTGGCTCGCAAAGTAGCCGGTGATTCGGCCAAAACAGCATAGAGATTAGGAATGAAGCCTAGCTGCTTTTCTGCAGTTTCTAATAACTGTCTGGATGCCTGTGGCGCAGTGTCCAGAGTATGTGTGGTAAATTCTGACATTGTTTTAGCCTCTGAATAGTTAAGTGACGATATAACTATTGCAGTAGGCGTGCCAGAATCGAGATGGGATTCTTAATTCATTTTAAAACAAATGCTTGCGATTATTTATGAAAAACAACAAAGTGAGTACAGCGATGATTTGTTAACGAAATATCGTGAATTAACGGTATTTTGTTACCGAACAACGATTATTAGGTGAATGCCGCGTTAATTCATCCGGAATTTAAAAGCAGCCTGATGCCTTCCATGCATATTCCTTAACTTTTTCAAACAGTCACCACTATTTTGCCGTGTTGCTGATTGGATTCCATATACCGATGAGCATCGGCAATAGCGTCCAAAGGAAAAGTGCGATCAATGATTGGTTTCAGCGTATCTGACTGGAGGCCGTCATAAACAAATTGCTTACCACGAGCAAGACGTTCCGCATCCTGAGTAATTTCAAACAAGGTATACCCTCGCACTGTTAAACCTTTAGCCAGTGATGAGAACAATGGAAACAGAGTCTGTTCAGACGATAAAGCACCGTATTCAAAAATAATTGCTCTGGAAGCTGCGGCATTAGCGAGCATTTCCAGCATCGGCCCGCCAATCGGATCAAACATCACATTCGCACCATTACCAGCAGTCATTGCCATCACCGATTCTGGCAAGTCTTGATCGTTGGTTACAATGACATGATCCGCACCTGCATCAAGCAGAAATTGTTTTTTATCAACACCTCTGGTCGTGGCAATGGCTAACGCACCAACAGCTTTGGTGATCTGAATCGCTGCCAATCCCACACTGCTACTAGCGGCAGTAATCAATACAGATTGATGTTTTTGTAATTGTCCAATGTCAACCAGCGCACCATATGCTGTCAAGTACTGCATCCAAATCGCAGCACCTTCGATTGCTGATAGAGTGTCGGGGTAATGCGCTACGGCATAAGCAGGAACGATGGCACTTTCACCATAAACACCATACTTGCCAATCGAAAAGGCGGGGATAGTACTCACACGGTCACCAATCTGCAGACCGCTAACCCCAGCACCCAAAGCATCAACAACTCCCGCAGCTTCATAACCAATACGTGAAGGACACTCTGGAGTTTCCAGATATTGCCCTTCTCGAAACATAATTTCAGCACGGTTAAGACCGATCGCTTCTACACGTAGACGAATCTCATCCTCACCGGGTTCTCTCAATGGCAAGTCCTCAACCTTAAGCACATCCGCTGCCCCGGTTTTATGAAAACGAATGATTTTTGGCATTGTGGTTCTCCTTGTGAATCGATTTCAGTGTGTGTTTAACTTAGGAGCGAGGATTTAATAACTTTCGGAAGTTAGGTGGTTTGACGGAATAAAGTTACCAAGATTGCGCAGGATTTTTGTTTCTGACCGAACGATCTCAAGAGGCACATAGTCATTCTACGTAACGATTGAGATTGCGTTGGTCAGGAGCAAAAAGACAAGCAAGGTTGGTAACTTTGTTTCGTTAAACCACCTTATTAAATCCTCGCTCCTTATCGTACTACGAAATGCCAATGATACTACCGACAGCGTAGCGCCATCCAACTATGAAGTCGCCACAAACGCAGAACAGGATGGCTTATGCGTTTACACTTGCTATTCAGCAGTCTTAGCGCGGCGAATGCCCAATTTATTCATGCGGGAACGCAAGGTATTCGGATGCATTTCCAAAATAGAGGCTGCACCGTGTTCGCCAGAAATCAACCAGCTGGTATTCTCAAGTACTTTGATAATGTGGGATTTTTCCATTTCAGCCAGTGATCTCAATGGTTTTCCATCAGTCCCAGCATCGCTTTGAGGGTTTTGAAGCTGTGAAATCTGTAACACTTGGTCAGGAGACAAGATAACGGCACGTTCAATCACATTTTCCAGCTCCCGCACGTTGCCGGGCCAGTTGTAGTGGAGCAGGTTGTCCATGACCGTTTGTGGAATATGATTAATCTGCTTACCCATTTTCTGCGCATACTTTTTGATAAACCATTGCACCAGTAACGAAATATCGTGTCGGCGTTCGCGCAATGGCGGTAACGTTAGTGGAAATACACTGAGTCGGTAATACAGGTCTTCGCGAAAAGTTTTGTCGGTTACCATCTGTTTTAAATCGCGATGGGTGGCTGCAATGATTCTGACATTGATCTTGATGGTTTTGGAATCACCCAAGCGTTCGATTTCACCTTCTTGTAATACGCGCAGCAGTTTGGCTTGTAGCTCCAAAGGTAATTCGGCGAGTTCATCCAGAAAAATAGTGCCATCATGGGCCAGTTCAAAACGACCGATGCGGCGCGCCGTAGCCCCGGTAAAACTGCCTTTTTCGTGGCCGAACAATTCACTCTCGATTAAATTAGCAGGCAATGCAGCACAATTGACTTTTACCAAGGGACGATTTCTTCGCGAGCTGAGGTTATGTAGTGCACGGGCAAACAGTTCTTTGCCGGTGCCGGTTTCACCAAGAATTAAAACCGTTGTATCTGTGGGCGCGACTTGTTCAACCTGTTGTAATACTGTTTTTACCGGTTGACTTTGCCCCAGGATATCCTCAAATTTGTGATTGAGATTCACTTGTTCTTGAAGATAAACATTTTCCGCCTGCAAACGATTTTTCAACTGTTCAATTTCAGACAGCGCGTTTTTAAGTGTTTGTTCAGCCTGTTTGCGTTCAGTGATATCTTTGAATACTACAACCACACCTTGTAACTGGTTGTTTTCCATAATCGGTGTGCTAACAAAATCCACTGGAAAACTGGAACCATCGTGACGCCAAAAGCGTTTATCACTGGCCTGATAGCGTTGTTTTCCGCGGATAATACTCTGTACAGGGCAGTAATTTTCAGACTCAAACTCATTGCGTCCGAAAATATTGTTGATGTTTTGCCCGTCAAGATTCTGATTCTGCCAGGCCAAAAGCTTGGAGGCTGTTGGATTAATAAAAGTCACTTGCCCTTCATGGTCAAAGCCACAAATACCTTCGCCAGCTGCTGATAGTACTAGTTCATTTCGTCGTTGCAATTCGGCTAGTTTTGCTTCTGCCTGTTTGAGATTACTGACATTCTGAAAAACAACAACAGCACCAACAATGGCATCATTGTCCCAAATCGGCGTGCTGGTGTAGTGTACCGGGAAACTACTTCCATCCTTACACCAAAATACTTCATCAGTGACATGATGCACTGCGCCATCTTTCAAAGCGGCATAAATGGGACAGTCAGTTTGCGGATAATGGCTACCATCGGCTTTACTGTGATGATGTTTTTCATGCACCGGCTGGCCGATGACATCGGCTTCCGTCCAACCAGTCATCGCGATAGCAGCTGGATTAACAAAAGTGCCTTTACCGTCATGATCCAAGCCATAAATGCCTTCACCGGCAGAGGTCAGGATCAGCTCGTAGCGACGCAGAATTTGCTTGGAATTGGTCATAACTAAAGTAATCAATAAAGGGCGAGGTTTTAATAATATCCGAAAGTTCGACACAAGATTTTGATTTTACTACAGTGCTAGCCCGCATTTTTCACCAGTCTAATGAGCTTTTTGAAGCCACAAGAAATTTTATTTAGTCGCAAATACGCACTGTTATTTCACTTCTTCATAGAATTCATTGTGAATCCAAACAGCTAAGTGATCAATTCATCAATTGGTGAGAAATACGGGCTAGAAAAACTGGCACATAGTGGAGCTACACAACTGTTTTTCTAGCCAGAATGATACCTGGGAAGGGCGTCAACTCCTGTAATCATATATCAAGCAAAGTACAAGTATGATTGTAAGACATAGGAGTGAGGATTTAATAACTTCCGGATTTTGACTTGTCTTTTGGCTCCACAGAAGCACTCATAAAATAGTTACATAGCCTGCTATGCGCCTATTTTATCAGCACTCCTGTGAAACCAAAATTCAAATTCAAACTTCCGGAAGTTATTAAATCCTCACTCCTTAGGGAGTGCCACTTTTGATACATTATCCATTCTATTTCCTTATGCTGTGGTACCCATTCTCAATTACTTCCTATCGTGAAATCAGAATTCATCACAAGATCAAGCTTTCAATTTATATTCATTTAAGTAATAATTAAATATATATTTATTATATATAGCCTTAAAGAATATATGCTGAGCATGTTATGAAATAATCTTTTAAGGCTAAAATGATCGGTCTTAGTCTTATGAATGTATCATCAAATAAACCCACGCTTGGCTCGCGCCTGACAGCATTATTTCCCATCCTCGATTGGCTGCGAGATTATCAGCGCACTGATTTTAGCAGTGACCTGATCGCTGGTATTATCACAGCGATCTTGCTGGTACCACAGGGAATAGCCTATGCCATGCTGGCGGGATTGCCGGCCCAGGTTGGATTGTACGCAAGTATTTTGCCACCAGCAATTTATGCACTACTGGGCACCAGTCGCACCTTATCAGTTGGCCCGGTATCGATAGCCGCTATTATGATTGCCAGCGCTTTATCCGCTCCTGAGATCATTGATCAAGGTGATCCAGTCACCAATGCGATGATTCTAGCGGCTGAGACTGGTGTTATTTTATCGTTGTTATCTGTGTTTCGGATGGGCACGCTGGTTAATTTCATTAGTCATCCAGTACTGGTTGGTTTTACCAGCGGTGCTGCCTTGTTGATTATGTATAGTCAACTTGGGCATTTACTCGGCATCGGCAAGCTAAGTTGCGGGCTAAACATTTTTTGTTTTGAAGACATGTTTCAACGCATTAAACCAGCCGCAATGACGATTGGTGTTCTCAGTGTTGCCATGTTGATTTTTTTCAACAAGCCATTACCTCGCCTGTTAAAGCATTACCATATCACCCCTGTTCTGGTGACGGCTATTAGTAAAAGCGGGCCATTGCTTGTGGTTTTGGCAGGAGCATTTATCGCATCAAAGTTGGCGACTGATAATGGAATAGTAGCGCCAACGGTTGGTTCTGTTCCTGCGGGATTGCCAAATTTCAGTATTGAGCTAATCTACGCTGACACATGGCAGTTACTGCTTCCAGCGGCGGTATTTATTGCATTGATTGCCTATGTAGAAAGTATCGCGATTGCCAAAGTGACAGCCAATATAAAACGTCAGCGCATCGAACCCAATCAGGAACTAATTGCGTTAGGAAGCGCTAATCTTGCTGCAGCATTCACTGGTGGAATGCCGGTTGCTGGTGGGTTTAGTCGCACCATGGTCAACTTCTCTGCTGGCGCTGTGACTCAAATGGCAATGTTGATTGCAGCAGGGATACTCGCGTGCGCTGTGTTGTTTTTTACTGACGTGTTTGAGAATATCCTTAAAACATCTCTGGCAGCAGTTATCCTGGTTGCCATTGCGCCACTGGTTAAACCTTATGCAATTGTAAAATACTGGAGCTATGATCACAGCGACTGTGCTGCGGCAGCGCTGACTTTGGTTGGTGTTTTAACGCTGGGGATTGAACAAGGACTCGGGCTGGGAATTGCGATTACTTTGTTAAGCTACTTATGGCGGACCAGTCGTCCACATATTGCTGTGGTTGGTGAAGTCGCGAATACAGAACATTATCGCAATATAAAAAGACATGATGTAACCACATGGCCGCATTTATTACTCATCCGAGTAGATGAAAATCTGACTTTTGCCAATGCCGGCTATATAGAAAACTATATCCATTACGAAGTCATTCAACGCCCAGAGCTACGGCATGTAGTGCTAATATTTGCGTCAGTGAGTTATATTGATACAACAGCGCTGGAAGCCCTGGAAAACCTCCATACCAGTTTAGCGACCAATACAATTACCTTACACTTAGCTGAAGTGAAGGGTCCAGTGATGGATAAACTGGTACAGACCAGCTTTCTAAAAAAGTTAACGCCAGGTAAGATTTTTTTTCGCACGCGTGAAGCAGTGACTGAATTGGCCTCTTGAGCAGTTTCTTGTGAGTTTGGGAATAACGGGCCAGTGGACAGAATTATTAAATTCAGAATTCCTGACCCCACAATAATTAATCAATGGGTTACAAATGTATCCTGAAATTTCATATGAGACTGATTTAGGAGCGAGGATTCAATAAGGTGGTTTGACGAAACAAAGTTACCAACCTTGCTGGTCTTATTGCTCCAGACCAACGCAATCTCAATCGTTACGTAGAATGACTATGTGCCTCTTGAGATCGTTCGGTCAGAAACAAAAATTCTGCGCAATCTTGGTAACTTTATTCCGTCAAACCACCTAACTTCCGGATCTTGACTTGTCTCTTTGTCCGTCTTCCGCGTTGTAAAAACAGTTGCATAGCCAGCTAGAGCTAAGTTTCTACGCCTTGAATACGAACAAAAATCCTGCCTCAAGATTTGGAAGTTACTAAATCCTCGCTCTTTACTGTAGGTTGGTACTGAGCTGTGATTGCTTTAAATATTCGCTTTCCATTCTTCCGGCTTTGTACAAGTTTTGATCGTTGAATCATAGCGGTGCATTATTTTATTGTGTAACTCAGGAACGTGCATGAAATAACTTCGACAACTGACTTGTCTTGTTGTCCGTCTTCGGTGTTGCCGCAACAGTTACATAGCTCACTATGCGCCTGTAGCGGCGCTTTGAAGACAAACAACAATCCTGCGCCAGTTGTCGAAGTTATTCCATGCCCGTTCCTAACCTCTTTTATCAGGTCTCTTAAATAGTTCCAGCTTGTTTTTCAAGTTGTTGATAATCCATCAGCTGGGAAGGCAAAAAATAGCGAAAATGGTTTGATTTTGACAGCCTGGAAATATCCCCTGGATTAGGAAGTCTGAATCTGTAACTCAGATTGCCATCTCAAGTTCAAGAGTCAGGCGAAAGCACGCAGTTTACAGCTGTAAATGAGCGCTTTCCAGACGGCGATGGAAAAATAGAGGGTTTGGCTGAGTTACGTTTGAGTTCTGTTTCTGCGCAGTGTGATCGCTAATAATCCTGAACCAAAGAGCCAGAGTGCTGGAGGAACTGGAACTGCGGTTAGAGTGATTCCAGATTTGCTGGTGCCATCTATCACAAGTTGTTCGATTATTATGAAATGATCAGAAATTAATGTGCCATCTTCGAAAAGAACTGTGAACAATAGTCCATTATGAAATTCCCCGAATGGATTACTCAATAGCACAGTACTATCAGTGTCTGCCGTAAACCGGAACGAATCACCAGTACCAAACGTGTTTGAGTCGAACGTAAATGATAAAACCGTCGGATTATTGCCATTAAAATCTGCGTTGATCTCTTGAACAGACAAGCCGGATGTAGTTCCAATGACAGGAGATGTCAGTTGTGGAATTGTTGCCGCATTAAAATCAAATCTTATGTCGAATGCTGAGAGTGGAGAGAGATCAAACTCAATTGATTCAATGAATCCACTGCCACTGTCAAAGGAGACACCCCAAAAGTCAACATCTGCAGAATCAAAGCCAGTAGCATCAGCACTAATTATTGCCGATTGTGCTTGTATACTGACTAAAACCAGGAATAGGCTTGTCCATCGATATTTTTTCATTATCATTTCCATAGACACTATTTTGAAATCTATTTATTGAGTAACTCAGCGTAATCAGTAACTGCTTAGATTGCCCTCTATTTTGTCCAAGAGCAAGGCGAAAGCGCGGAGTTTACAGGTGTCAATGAGCACTTTCAACGAAGCTATTGGATAAAATAGAGGGTAAGCTGAGTAGTTACAAATAGATACACTATTCGCCTCAAAGGAT
>JAZGEP010000254.1:0-2665 GCA_036478815.1 Methylococcales bacterium | reverse complement strand
GCAGGATTTGTGTTTCTGTCCGAACCATCTCAAAAGGCGCATAGTCATTCTACGCAACGATTGAGATTGCGTTGGTCAGGAGCAAAAAGACCAGCAAGGTTGGTAACTTTATTTCGTCAAACCACCTAATGACAACAGTGCTTCTCTCGAATTCGTTTAGTCAGAATCAACAATCCTACGTTATAATTGTTTTTTTTAATTCCATGCACGTTTCTGATTGAAAGCGTTGGGGTTTGTTCCTCACCGCTAACCTACACATAGATTTTGTACCTCTTCAAATCATGCTTTTTTTGATTGAAACATCAATCAGAGTTCGAGTAATTTCTGAGGAAAACTGGATGGATTTACGAATATTAACGATAGAAAATAGTCAATGAAGGAACGAGATCGACGTACCGGTGTTACATTAGTCCACACGGGCGAAGGTAAAGGAAAATCGTCAAGTGCATTTGGTGTAGTGTTTCGAGCTGCAGGTTGGGGCTTGAATGTTTGCGTGATTCAATTTATCAAAGGCATGTGGAAAACCGGCGAGCAAAAAGCAGCACTAAAATTCGATAACATTGAATGGCATGCGCTTGGAGATGGATTTACATGGGACACTAAAAATCCAGAGCAAGACATTAAAACCAGTCATGAAATTTGGGAATTTAGCAAACAAAAAATACTCTCTGAAAAGTATGATCTTGTCGTATTGGATGAACTGAATTATTGCAGTGGTTATCACTGGATTGAAGGTCAGGATATCGCTGATTTTGTAAAAAACCAAAAACCAAACTGGATGCATTTAATCATTACTGGTCGCAATGCCGCAACTGAACTAATTGAAGTTGCCGATACGGTGACTGAAATGAAAATGATAAAACATGCGTTTGAGAATGGTATCAAAGCGCAACAAG
The DNA here is from genome assembly GCA_036478815.1 of Methylococcales bacterium. Classification (GTDB taxonomy): domain Bacteria; phylum Pseudomonadota; class Gammaproteobacteria; order Methylococcales; family DRLZ01; genus DRLZ01. The sequence goes on along the minus strand of JAZGEP010000254.1, from coordinate 1,769 downwards.
GGATAGAGTTTTAGGAGCGAGAATTTAATAACTTCGGGATCTTGAGGCAGGATTTTTGTTCGTATTCAAGGCGTAGAAACTTAGTTCTAGCTGGCTACGCAACTGTTTTTACAACGCGGAAGACGGACAAAAAGACAAGTCAAGATTCGGAAGTTATTAAATTCTCGCTCCTTAGCATGTTAGGAGCGAGTTTCTACATCACTTTATCAATACTTCAAGGAATATTATCTCTATGACAGTAACAACTCGTTTTGCTCCAAGTCCAACAGGTTACCTGCATGTTGGTGGTGCCCGAACAGCACTGTATGCGTGGCTACATGCACGCAAGTCGGATGGTGATTTTGTGTTGCGTATTGAAGACACCGACCGGGAGCGCTCAACACAGGAGTCTGTTGATGTGATTCTTGAGGGTATGAGATGGCTAAAGCTGGATTATGACAAAGGCCCTTTTTACCAAACACAGCGTTTTGAGCGCTATGCAGAATTAATAGAGACTTTGCTAGAAGAAGGCAAGGCCTATCATTGTTATTGCACAAGAGATGAGATTGATACTTTACGTAACGAACAAATGGCACGCAAAGAAAAACCACGTTATGACGGACGCTGTCGCAACCGCACAGATGTTGGTGATGGGCTGGAGTCTGTGGTTCGTTTCCGCAATCCAGATGATGGTGCAGTGGTCTTTGAAGATTTAGTACGTGGGACCATATCTATTCAGAATCGTGAGTTGGATGATTTGATTATCGCTCGCTCGGATGGCACGCCGACATATAATTTTACAGTTGTCGTCGACGATATGGATATGGGAATTACGCATGTTATTCGTGGTGATGATCATATCAACAACACGCCGCGCCAGATCAACATTCTGCGTGCATTAGGAGCCCAACTGCCAATCTATGCACATGTTCCAATGATATTGGGAGCAGACGGAGCGCGGCTGTCAAAAAGACACGGCGCAGTCAGTGTCTTGCAATATCGTGAAGATGGGTATTTGCCCAATGCCTTGCTCAATTATCTGGTGCGGCTGGGTTGGTCGTATGGTGATCAAGAAGTGTTTTCAGTCGCTGAAATGATTGAACGATTCGATTTAAAGGATATTAACCGTGCAGCTTCAGCGTTCAATACTGAAAAACTGTTGTGGTTAAATCATCATTATATGATGAATAACGAGCCAGAATATGTAGCAGAACACTTGAGATGGCATTTCGATCAAGCTGGAATCAATGCCGATACTGGCCCGACATTGGTCGATTTGGTGAAAGTTCAGCGCGAGCGTTGCAAGACACTGGTAGAAATGACAGAAATGAGTTTGTTTTTGTACCAGGATTTTGAGGAATACGATGAAAAATCAGTAAAGAAACATTTCAAAGCGAAATGTTTGCCGGTATTGCAACACATGTTAGAGCAGTTCTCTTTATTAGATAGCTGGAATGCCGAAGATATTCACGATCTTGTCGCGAATGCTGCTCAGTCGATGGATAAAAAAATGGGCGATATTGCACAACCATTGCGAGTTGCGGTAGCAGGTAAAGCGGTGTCTCCACCAATTGATGCCACCCTGATGTTGTTGGGTAAACCAAGAACATTACAGAGAATTGAACGCGCTATTTTAACAGTAGAGAAGATAATTGCAGAAGTGCTATAGACGACACTGATAATATTCGGTAAAATGGCTCGCTAAGTTGGGGCCATAGCTCAGCTGGGAGAGCGCTACAATGGCATTGTAGAGGTCGCCGGTTCGATCCCGGCTGGCTCCACCACGGCAT
>JAZGEP010000253.1:0-3020 GCA_036478815.1 Methylococcales bacterium | reverse complement strand
GAATAGAAGCCGTAGCGAGGGAAAGCAGTTTTGAGTCCATTGTTTCGATTCAATGAGGCGAATACTTGTTGTATTGAACGAATTTAATCGGAAAAATGGGCCAAAATCCGCTTTTCCGCAGTAGGCTCTCTATTCTCGGACAGCCTCCTAGCTCGCATTACTCACCAGTTGATGAGATGATCGTTCAGCTACTTGGATGTACAAGACATTTTATTCAGTCGGGAAATACACACTGTTATTACACTCTTTCATAAAATTCCTTGTACATCCAAGTAGCTAAGCGATCATCTCATCATCTGGTGAGAAATGCAGGTCAGCCACCGCAATGCCTGGTCTGGGCTTATAAAAAAAATGGGCAAGCAGAATTGCTTGCCCGGTTGTTTTAATGCTTGTCTGTGATACGCACCATATCATTCATGACGCCATCCAGACCACCGTAAACATTCAACGTGTTGATGCGTCCAGTGATTTTTTCCAGTACTTCCAGCTCTTTTAAACGCAACAGTACCGGGTTGCCTTCCATGACTTTGGCGGTATTATGCAGCGAGCGTGTTGCTTGTGTTTCCTCGCGGCGTCTGATCAAGTTGGCTTCAGCGACTTTTTGAGCTTCAACCACTTGAGCCAGAATCTCCTTCATTTCGCTCGGCAGAATGATGTCTTTGACACCTGTTGATTTCAGTTCGATGCCAAATTCTGTGGCTTTTTTAGCGACAATATCCAGTACCTCCTGGTTTAGTAAGTGCTTGTGTTCCAGTAATTCATCCAGGCTGCGCGTGCTGACCACGGAACGCAATGCCAACTGTAACTCACGATACAGGTAGTCAACCCAATCGTTTAATTCCATTACTACTTTTTCAGCATCGCTTACCTGCCAGGTCGCAGACAGATTGATGCGCAGGCTAACGCGGTCCTTGGTCAAAATTTCCTGACCATTGACTTCCATGTTTTGCAAGCGCATATCCAGATGCTTAACCAATACTTTGCGGTTAAACGTCCACCATGCAAAAGCTCCAGGCGCTAAAGTATGTTGCAACTTGCCATCAACAATCAGGAAACCAACATGTTTGTCAGTTACTTCAGTCGTGTAAACTGCTTCTCGAATCGCGTTCTGCAAGCGTGTTTCTCGAGGATTGCGCAGTTGCCGTGCCAATGCTTCATCGAGTGCTTGATGATTCTCTGCAACAGGCTGTTTGCGAACTTCGATCAGTCGTGCAGTTTTCCAGTAAAAACCACGTTTGCCTGGCGCATGAATATCGCGTAACACCCCATTTTCGTAGACTAAACCCACTTCGTCACTAGCAGTATCCCACGCAATAATAAAGTCGGAAAAAACCGCTTCATATTGATCGATTAGAGATAACATCCAGTCATTTTTTGAAGTTGACATACTGTCTGCAATCAATGCTCCCAGACGCTTATCGACTGGCTGCTGCAACCCTTGTTCGTTAGTCAGGCTTAGCGGGTCAACAATATTAATGCGCAATAGCTTTAATCGACCAGCCTGGTTCCAGTACCGGTATCGGCCTTCGTTCAACACGGTCAACAGGCGATCATCTTCAAACAATAATGCACGCTCACTGTCAGCCAGAGAGAACGCCAATGTCTGGTTGCTGGCGCTTTGCAAATCAACTGTTTTTGTCATGCTCAACGCTTTATCAATCAATTCTGGTAATGGCTGATGCTGGCTGATATCGATCTTACGAATCTCCAGATCGGTCATGCTTTTCCAGAAAGCAACCGCACTGGATTCTGGCAGAATGTTCTGCAATACCTGATGCTGATAGACCAGCGCAATTTCCTGTTCACCTGTTTCGATAACCTGAAGATGCGCAGCAAATTGTTGTGGATAAAGATTGATCAGGTGACGCAGTTTTTCGTCAAGTGCAATGCCTTGAGGATTGGTGATGTCGTACTTGTCAACCTTGAAATCATCGTTGAGACTCCAGTAACGGTATTGTCCTGTTTCCAGAATTTTCAAGAACTGTTGATTTTTAAACAGTAAGCCGCGCTGTGTATCTGATAGAGTTATTTTTTTTGGTATCAACATGATTTTTTCCTTCATTCTGTTTCAGAATGATTAATGGTTTTCGATATAAGTAGGTGCTTCCGCGTTAACATCTGGCTAACAATTTATATCTGTTGGGGGTGGATGCGTGTTAGCTTTGCGATCAGCTTGTTGCATGCTGACAGCTCCGCCGTTACGCAATCACCCGCAATCGACAAACCCATTGCAGAGAGATGCCAACGCTGGTGTTGCGGATAAGCCGATAGTCACTTTATCTGGAAACGCCGAGCATCAAGTTTGCACTTGACGCGCTTTGTTTTCTAATAAAACAACGATCAGTTACGCCACGCCACCGGGAAGCAACCTGTTGTCGGGATTTCTCCCAAGAGTCCTTGCGGACTGAGTGTTTTAACGAGTTGTCTCTCAATATGCCCTTACGGGCTTTCACTGGTCGGAGTTGAACCGACGCCAATAGGATTAATAGTCCTACGCTCTACCAGACTGAGCTACAGTTATGGTGCCATTGATCGGATTCGAACCGATGTGATGGAATAGCTATTGTTAAATAGTGATTCCATGCATTGCCGCTATGCTACAAAGGCTGTTGCTGGTTTTTCAGACCAGTTGTTTGACTTCGATCATCAGTCAGTCGGTACACAATCACTCAGTGAGTTTTGCGCCAGACGGGCATACAGAACCCGTTATTGTTGTCTCTCAGATGATGTCCATCGAACTCTTTTTGCTCTCGATAGCTGACGATACCGAGTTAATTCTACTTTGTCAGATTTCAAATGTAGGGTGCGTTGTACGCACCATTGCCATCGTAAAAGGGCAAAATAACGCCGTTTGGTGCGTACAACGCACCCTACAAAATACTTTTGTGTAATCCCTGTTCTAATGTGACAAAGTAGAGTTAATGGGATGGACAGTGTCCACCCGTCAAATTTTCAATTGCTTCTCAACAAGAACCGGTAAGCTGAGTTATCAGTTTTATCCTTTTACACAAACCACCTGT
>JAZGEP010000252.1:0-10183 GCA_036478815.1 Methylococcales bacterium | reverse complement strand
AGGTTGCCCACTATTTTGTCCAATCGCTGCGTTGAAAGTACTCATTTACACATGTAAACTGTGCGCTTTCGCCTTGTTCTTGAGCAGGCAACCTGAACAGTTACGAATTACGCTGAGTAGTTATTTCTATGGCTAAATTAAAAAACGAAACCGAACTAGTGCAGAAAGCAATTGAAGTTGCTGAAAACTACGCAAATCAACGCGGTTATGATCGATTCAGTCCGACGGATTCTGCAAAAGACAAAGTGGAAGTATTGTACCGGTTATTAGTCCACGACAAACTAATCCAACCACTTCCTGAAGACCAGGAAAGCGGGCCCAAGATGAAACACAAACTGGCACTATGGATTTCTCGTCAATTACCAGAAGATCATCCCTTGTTGAAATAAGCGATGAATGAAAATAGTTTTCTGCTCTGAACTTAAACGTGCATGAAATAACTTGAACAATCTGTCTGGTATTTTTGCATCATCATTATTCAAGTTATTCCATGTACGTTCCTTAATTCAGTGATATGCAAACATATTCTACGTTGCATAAGTTGAAAAATAACCCTGCTACTGAAAAGCTGGATTTGGCCAGTTTTTTTGTTAAATATATTCTTCGCAGATGAAATAATAGCATTTAGAATGCACGCATTCGATGCTAAAATTTCATGTGCGGAGAGTATAATCAATAGCGCAAATTATTGCGAAAACACCAAATGAAGCACTGGGGCATCTGAAGCATTGGTTTCAAACGAAACAGCATCGCGTTTACCGGTACCGGTGACAAAAAACGCGAGTGAATTATTGCTTGCCCAGCCAGCCCGATTGACTATTTCTTGAATGATGGATTTGATAGTTGGAGTGCGCTGATTAAGACCTGCTTCACCAATGACTGTCCATGCCGCGGGAGACCATGCAACGCTCGCTGACGTTGTTTGTCTGGTCGATAGATTATTATCAACTTTAACAAACTCAGTTGCATTGTTTGTTGCCTCCCCTGTTAAGATCAAAGAGGTAAGACTGCTCCGTGTATTAGCCGCAGTAAACTGAATATAAGCATCAACAATTGTGCTACCTGGTGGAATATTTATCCCATTAAAGCGTAGCCCGACTGTTTGATTTCCACCAGAAGCGACTAAATCGAGATCAATACTCCCAATAATAACGCGACCAGAAGATTTTTCTTCGACATCATCCAGGCCAGCTGCAATCGGTATCGATAACGTCGTTTGACCGCCTGACGACCCAATGCTGATCGTAACTGAATCTGAGCCGGATAATCCTCCGCTATCGGACACTGATGCTGTGATCGTATGTGTTCCTTCCGATAGGTTCGAAGTGGCAAACGATCCACCGTTGCCAATCACTCCGTCAAGATTCGACGTCCAACTTAACTGCGATGTCACATTCCCATCTTCTGCATCACTGCTTGTTGCGCTCAATGAAATGTTGTCCCCAGAGTTGAAATTATCTCCAGAAACGGGTGATGTAATTGAGACCGTAGGAGCTGAATTGGCACTGCCTCCATTTCCATTATCAGTATATTCGATATGCAACACTGGTGCTTGCGCCTGGTTGTTGTCAAAAGAAACGGCTTCGCGTTTGCCTGTACCGGTAATAATCAGTGCCAGAGAGTGGTTGCTTGCCCAACCAGATCGATTCACAATTTCCTGCACAATGGAGCTTAGATCTGGGGTTCGTTGATCATTGCCTGTGTCACCAATTGTTGTCCACGACGCTGGAGTCCATTGAGCGCTTGCCGTAGTTGCTGGCCTAGTGGATACATTGCCATTAATTGAGTTAACAAAGGTACTGGCATTATCTGTTGCTTGGCCGTGTACGGTCAAAGAGGTGGCAGTATTTCTTGGGTTTGCTGCAGTAAATTGAATGTAAGCATTAACAATTGTGCTACCTTGTGGAATATCAATTCCATTGAAGCGCAATCCGACTGTTTGATTGCCTCCTGAAGCGACTAAATCGAGATCCAGGCTTCGGAGAACAACGCTACCAGAAGATCTTTCTTCGACATCATCACTATCCATTGAAATGGGAATTGAGATGTTAATTGTTTGTCCGCCTGGTGGGAGTGTGGTAACTGTCCAGTTAAATGTGGTGTTGTCAGTTCCTCCGTGTTCGTCACTGACTGATACATTGACGCTAAAGTTGCCATCTGCTGTTAATGTGCCAGAAATTAACCCAGTAGCGCTGTTAATACTGGCGCCTGGTGGTAAATCAGTCGCGCTAAAAACAAGTTCATCGCCATCTCCATCGCTGGCAGTCATTGTAATATTCGGATTGTCTCCAATGGAGTTGGTTCGGTTGCCAGGATTGCTTATAACAGGTGGTTGATTGGGCTGATTGTTTTCCACGATAGTAATGACAATATTGTCGATTGCCGCTTCGACCAAACTTCCGCTACCGCTATCAGCCGCCTCAATTTTCAGATGAATCGTTTGTCCAGCGAAATTGTCCAGCGAACCACTAAATTCAGCCCAATTAGCGGCATCATTGTTGTTTCCCCCCAATTCTTCAAGTAGTGTTGTCGAACTGTTTCCAACCGCAATGACACGTAAAAAATCTGCACTGCTTGCATTATCGAGATGGGCGAGGTAATACGAGAATGTAATCGTTACCTGGCTATTTGGTGGAATTATGATATTCGGTGATTGAATTGAAGTTGTTCCATTATCGATATCATGTGTCCCAACAGAAGTACCTGCCAAGGCGCCGGTAACCAAAACATTCTGTCCATTCACTGCATTACCGAGTTGTAATGTAGTGCCATTGCTGCTGGTGTTTTCTGGATTAGCACGTTCCCATTGTCCAGTGGTTGCGGTATCGTTTCCGTCAGGATTTGTTGACCATCCCTGATTATTTTCGAAATCATATCGAATGACATTGCTGCCATTAACCGACACTGACCATAGAAAAGAAGTGTCGACAGTTGTTGTACCATCGTTTACCGAAACGGTTACAGTGTAGCTACTTGTGGCACTAGTTGCGATTGTGCCAGATATTAACCCAGTATTATTGCTGATAGATAATCCTGCAGGTAAACCAGATGCGCTATAGGATAAGGTGTCGCCATCAATATCATTCGCATTGATTTGTAGATTGATGCTATCTCCAACTTGATTCGTTTGATTAGTCAGTGGACTAATTGTAGGCGCGTTGTTTTGATTTGTGTCGGCAAGGTTAATAACAAATCTCACTCCTGTGGAATGCCATAAATCTTGTCCTTCGGATGCATCATGTGGCAAGTAGCCCTTATACCATAGAAGGATATTCTGGCTGCTGATGTTTTCATTGTTGTCGTGCGGCACCTCTGATTGAGCACCATAGCGCCATCCCTCATCCTCTGAACTTTTGTAGCGTCGACCAAATATACTGTTGTTATCAAATGAATTTACGGGACTAACAGTACCGTCTATGTTGTCCCATCCTGCTGCGCCAAATTCGATATCTACACTATCGCCAGTTACAGTATTTCTGATTTGCCATCGGTGGTTGTCTGCGGTTGTGACGTTTTCGTTAGATTCAGTGGAAATTGTTTGCCAATTGCCATTAACAAATCTACGGATTTGATCATTTTGACCACCTGCAAGGTCAAAATCCATACGCCAATAAGGATAGTGAACATGATCAACGTTACATTGCAAACCTTTGCTGAATATATGTCCATCCAGCACACCATCTGCGCTTAAGTACCACGATTGATAGATGACATAGTTGCCGATTGTATCCTGAATGCCAAGTTCTAGCCATTGACGGCCGGATTGGGTAAATTCTCGCAAAGCCAGTACATTATTATTTGCCCAACTAATCGGAGTTAAATTACCCCCCATACGGTCTGCGTAAGGACCACACACATCGTTATCGTAGAAAACCCTCATCACAGGCAAGCTGGCTTTATTAAGGATGTCAACCCCTTTGTATTTGACATTGGTTAATGATAAGCCATCAAAATCACCACTGACCTGATAGTCAAAACTCCATTCTTGCCAGTCTTGATGATGGACACCATCAAAGCTTGCTGCTTGTGGACTAGTGGATAAAGCGAAAGTAATCAGACATACAGCCAGCTTCGACAATGTTTTTATAGTTATTTTCATAATTTGTCCTGTTGAGATTTGATGACAACTCGATTAGTAAGGTCAACCCATGCGATGAACTCAGGTCTGGCGTTAATGTCTTGGTGAAACGAAATATATGCAACACGAGTATCATAAAAACCATGATCTCCTGTGTTGATCTCAGATGCTGGTTTAAACGCCAAAATCCCGTATCCTTGAAGTTGTTGGATATTGTTAAAACCATTTTGGAATAATGCAGTGCGAGCAATATCAACGGCTTCTTTAACTTCTTCAACAGTGAGCGGGGGTTGATATTCAGAGGGGTCTATCATCTCAACGCTTTCAATTTCACCTTGACTAACCTTAACTTCTACAGTCGAATTATTAGAATGACTAAAGTAATTCATCGACGTTTGTGTAGGAGAAGATTGTGTGCCGACAAAGGTAAACCGATCGCCAAGCTCAGGTATATCCTGTGTAGAGAGTAGGCTATCTATAGTCTCAGTATTGTTTATGCTCCTGCTGGCTTGGCTGGTTGTTGATTGCTGCAGCCAAACAACATTTTCCCTACCTTTGGGTTGTGGCGGCCACTCAGAACCAATGCGAGTGAATCTATCAGAGTCTGGATGATTATGTCGTGAGAATAAGTGAGAGATCTCATGAGGTAATCGTGCTGCAATCGGAGTATAGGATAAAAACAGTCCGATGAGACAAAAAGCTACGAAAGTAAGTTTGATGGTTTTGTTTTTATTCAACATAAAATTACCTTTATCAATATTCTTTTATATGGGTGCGTGACAATTGTATCTTTAAAAAAAGAATACTATGTGTTAAGTGTTAGGTTACTTGACTGAATAAAGATATCAATATTGCGCAGGGTTTTTGTTTCTGAATTATCTCAAGAGACGCATAGTTATTCTACGTAACGATTGAGATTGTTTGGTCAGAAACAAAAAACAAGTAAGAATTTGGTGTCATTATTTCGTCAAACCACCTTAAGTTTTGATCAAGTTATCTGTCTTCCATAATATGGATATATTACGGACTGAAAATAGCTACTGTATAAGGACGTGAAAAGAGAAACTCTTTAGAAATAATTACTAGAAATATTTCCAGAAAATATAATTTCATTTTAAAGACAATCAAGCAGGAGCGCAACAATTATAATATATTTTACATGTTATTTAATAATGAAAAAATTATTTAAATATAGAGAATTCAAATAGAGAATGAAACTCATTATTAATAATGAAATTGATTCGTATAATGTTTCTTGGAGGGCAAGGGTTTTAGTAATAACGTTTTCGGCAACCAAGTGCTTGCACGCATTTCTCACTAGAAGATGAGATGATCGTTTAGCTATTTTGGGTTCACAAGGAATTTTATGAAAGCGCAGAAACGGGCGCATAGCTGGCTACGCAACTGTTTTTACAACGCAGAAGATGGCTCTAAAGCTGGGGTACAAAAACGTTGACATATTCATTTACAGACCCTTACATGAATGTGCAGGATTTTTGTTAAAAAAAGATTGACGCGATGTTGTAACAATCATGTGGTTGTTACAATGATAGAATCGTTTAAATTGAGGGTTGTGGCAGTTTGCCGTGAAGCAAAAATTCTTCTAGCTCAAAGCTGTAACGTGTTTCCTTGTTGAGTTTACTGACAAAGGTCACGTTTGTAGCTGCTGTTGAACAAAGCCATTCCTGTAAAGCATGAGGTTTTCTGCTTTTTATCGAGGTGATAGTAAAAATACCTGCATTAAGACCATAAAGCCGATCTCTGGCAGACTGATAGGTAAAAACAGCCACTCCTGAATCCCGCAAATCCGATCCGAGTTGTTGACTGATTGCGTAGTTGACTGGATTTGAAATGGCATTTGTGAATTGTTTAAACGGTTTCTGCTCTAGCGCAATCCCAGCATCAGTATCAATATTGACTTTGAATGTTGTGTGTTCAGTAACAAGGTGTTTTTCTGGTAATTCCTGCATACCAGACAGAAAATACAAGCGATAATAAGCGCATTCTGCTAAAGCCGTTTTTAATTGCAGTGATGCATAAAAAATACCGGGTTGTGCGGCAGATCCAAAGCGCGAGCCATGTCTAAGTGGTGGGTAGCGAAAAGGGGTTTTAATCAGGTAATGGTATGCTGCACTTTGTGCTGGCGGCTGAGGTTTTGTTGCTTCCAGTAAGTCTTCGAGAATGGCCTGTTCGGTACTGTTGTCAACCAGCATCATGGTTGCCACTTGCTCCTGAGATTCTACAACCCGCACTACTGATGTTTGAATTGCTGTTTTGTAGCGATTCCCATTACATTGTTGCCAAATTGACATTTTGCTTAGACCGTAACTACTTAGCGCATTTGTAACTGCTCAGATTGCCCTCTAATTTGTTCAAGAGCAAGGCGAAAGCGAGGAGTTTATAGGTATCAATGAGCACTTTCAATGCAGCTATTGGACATGAGAGGGTAAGCTGAGTCGTTACTAGATTTTGCCGCGCATGGCATCTAGATAATGCATGACACGAACCAGTCCTTCTGCACTAGCAATTAATTGCTTTGGCACGGCTTGTAAATGCCGATTATTGGTTTCCATCCAGTGTCGCATGGTTGTAAGATCGCCACCCATTAGTACATAAAGCGCACGATAAATACGAATCAGGTAAGTTGCCAGTTCGCCTGCTTTGGAATCGGGTTTGAGCGTACCGCGTTTTTGCAGCCGACTGATTGATGAGCGATCCAATCCGATTGATTGACCGAGTTCAGTCTGGCTCAATTCGAGCTGTTGTTGAGTGCTGAGTAATGCCTTGCAAAGAACAGTGTCTGGTGTTGCATTGGAAACAATGGGTGAGATAGCAACCATGATCTTCTCCATGTATGTAGCATATGCACATAATTATAGATTATTATGCAAATAAACGCAATTTGATTGTCGGCGTACCAGCTGGAAGGTTGTCCGAGAATAGAAACCGTAGCGAGGAAAAGTGGTTTTGAGTCCATTTTTTCGATTAAATGATGCAAATACTTGCTGTATTGAACGAATTTAATCGGAAAAATGGGCCTAAATCCGCTTTTCCGAAGTAGACTTCTATTCTCGGATAGCCTTCTAGATCACAATTTTTTTTCCGCAATAAACACTGCACGCTGTGGTGCTGGATAGCCTTCACGTGTTAATTTTGGGTTATCTGGATCGAGAAAATCGGCTAGTGATTGAAAAGTCATTGATGGTGTTGTGCGTTGTTCGTCAGTTGTTGTATAGCTAATATCAATCAGCCGTATGTTTAAAAATCCACAACGTTGTAACCAGTTTTCCAGGGTTAAGCATGTGGGAAGTAGCCACACGTTATGCATACTTGCATAACGTTTTTCTGGTAGTAAGGTCATTCCTGGTGGACCGTCGATGACAATGGTTTCCAATACCAGTTCGCCCCCAGGACGCAGGCAGTCGCGTAATTCAATCAAGTGATCAAATGCTGACTTGCGATGATAGAGTACACCCATGGAAAAAACCGTATCAAAGGCCTCGATTCTTTGGGGTAAATCTTCCATTCGCATTGCCAGAACATCGAGTGGTTGTTGCCCTGCAAAGTGGCGTATCGCATGAAATTGGGCTACATAGAGTGGAAACGGGTCAATGCCCAGCACTAATTTCACTCCTTGCTTCAGCATGCGCCAGGCAAAATAGCCGTTACCGCAGCCGACATCCAGCACCACGCGATCTTTTAGTGGATGAATGGCGTGGATAAATCGATCCCACTTTAAATTGGATTGCCATTCAGCATCAATGGTTACTCCGTTGACTACAAATGGGCCTTTACGCCACGGCTGGAATTGTTGCAATGTTTCCCAAAGCTGTTGATGTTGGCTTTGTGTAAGCTGGTTGGAATGGCCTACGTTAACAACATCACCACTTGCATCCAGATTGAGGGTTTGTGCGGTCATTATTGGCAGCTCAGCTAGTGCATTAGTCCAAGTTTGCCATTTTCCATGCGTTTCCAATTGTTGTTGATGCAATTGTTGTACTTGTGGCGAGTTCAGCCAGTCCTTTAGTTTTGGGCGACCAAGTCTGGATAAGGCAGTATCGAATGTAATCATTTAAGTAACTCCTAAGCGAAATCAGTAACTGTTCAGATTGTCCTCTAGTTTGTTCAAAAGCAAGGAGAAAGCGTGGAGTTTATAGGTATAAATGAGCACTTTAAACGCAGCGATTGGGCAAAATAGAGGGAAAGCTGAGTGGTCACTCATTTAATTGCGATGATCGAGATGAAGTTGAAGCATTGAAACCATGTTGTGCTGAACTGAAAACCTGCTTGCGCAAGTCTTTGCTGATGTGTCTTAAGGGTTTCCGGGATTAATACATTTTCAAGTGCTGTGCGTTTTTGACTGATTTCCAAAGCACTATAGCCATGTAAGTGCTTGAATGTATGATGTACAGATTGTTGCAATTCGCTTTCGCGGGGTTCTGCAAAATCAATTTTTTCAGATAAGACCAGCACACCGCCTGGTAGTAAACCCTGATAGATCGTGTTGATGCAGGTTTGTCGATGACTCAGCGGGATAAATTGGAGAGTTAAATTCATCACAGCGACAGAGGCATTTTCAATCGCGACATCAAGCAAATCGGCACAGATGATTTCAATTGGCAATTGAAGATTGGTCTGCTGCAAATAATCGCGACAACGCTCAATCATTGCAGCAGAATTATCAATCGCAATGATGTGACAGTTTGAATGTGGTATTGCACTGCTCATAGCAAGTGTTGAAGCACCGTGCGAGCAGCCCAGGTCATAGCAGTTTGTTCCTGGTTGAGCATATTGATGTGCAATCGAAGCGATCCCTGTCAGCAAGGTAGAATAACCTGGTACTGAGCGTTTGATCATATCGGCAAATACACGTGCCACCTTATCATCAAAAGTAAATTCACTCATTGATGGACGTGTCAGCGCAAACAAATCATCGTGTTCTGTTTTCATAGCATTGTTCTGGGTTCACATTTGCAGACAAGTTTGCCATGATACTGTACTTATTCATTTTAAAAAGGTTGTTATCGACAATGCAGGAAATCAATCGTATTAAAACCTATTTACTTGGCTTGCAGGATAGCATTTGTAGTGGGCTTGAAGCACAGGACTCTTTAGCTGAATTTATTGAAGATCTATGGGAGCGTCCAACTGGCGGCGGCGGTTGTACCCGGGTACTTACAGGTGGGGATACGTTTGAACAAGCTGGAGTTAATTTCTCATATGTTTATGGCGACAAAATGCCCGCTCCGGCAACAGTGCAAAGGCCAGAATTGGTTAATCGGAGCTATCATGCGCTTGGCGTATCGCTGGTGATTCATCCACGCAATCCCTATGTTCCGACAGCACACGCTAATGTCCGTTATTTTGTAGCTGAAGCAGATAATCAACCATCGGTTTGGTGGTTTGGCGGTGGTTTTGATTTAACGCCGTATTATGCATTTAAACAAGACGCTGTTGACTGGCATCGCAGCGCACGCGATGCTTGTTTGCCATTTGGGGAAGATGTTTATCCACGTTTCAAACAATGGTGTGATGATTATTTTTACTTGAAACATCGTGATGAAACGCGTGGTGTTGGTGGCTTGTTTTTTGATGACTTGAATGAGTGGGGATTTGAACGTAGCTTCGACTTTATGCAAAGTGTTGGTAACCATTTCACCAAGGCCTATGTGCCGATTGTGCAACGCCGCAAAAATCATTCTTATGCTGAGCGCGAACGGGAGTTTCAGCTCTATCGCAGAGGTCGTTATGTTGAATTCAATCTGCTTTATGATCGAGGCACCATGTTCGGGCTTCAATCGGGTGGGCGTACAGAATCAATTCTGATGTCTTTACCACCCGTAACCAATTGGCGCTACAACTGGAGCCCTGAGCTCGGTAGCCCGGAACATGATTTATATGAGAATTATTTGAAACCTAAAGATTGGCTAATTTAAAACTTAAAAGTTAAGAGCGAGGATTTAATAACTCCCAGAAGTTATTAAATCCTCGCTCCTTAGTCATTCTGAATAATCATGCAGAAGCATTAATACGTTTTTGTGCCGCTCGGTTTTTTTCTGCCAGATGGTCGATGAGTGCTTGAACCGAGCCGCCACCCTGATCGAT
>JAZGEP010000251.1:0-9391 GCA_036478815.1 Methylococcales bacterium | reverse complement strand
TTTGCTACCATTTTCGTTACCTCAATCTACACTTGGTGTTGCTTATTCAACGTAACTGCTCAGATTGCCCTCTATTTTGTTCAAGAGCAAGGCGAAAGCGCGGAGTTTATAGGTATAAATGAGCACTTTCAACACAGCTATTGGACAAAATAGAGGGCAATCTGAGTAGTTACTATTCAACTCGCTTTTTTCGCAGTTGAATCCCAAGTTCCTTGATTTGCTCATTGCTGACCAGCGCAGGTGCTTCAACCATTGGGCAAGACGCACTCTGGGTTTTCGGAAAGGCAATAACTTCACGAATAGAATTCGCGCCAGCCATTAACATCACTAGGCGATCCAGTCCAAATGCGATACCACCATGTGGCGGGCAACCGTATTTCAATGCTTCCAGCAAAAATCCAAATTTTTCCTGAGCTTCTTGTTCACCAATACCCAGTAACTCGAAAACAGCGCTCTGCATTTGCGTGTGATGAATACGAATCGAGCCACCACCGACTTCAGTGCCATTGATGACCATATCATAGGCTTGTGACAGTGTTTCTCCAGGATTAGCTTCTAGTTCTTCAACAGTTCCTTGTGGCGCGGTGAATGGATGATGTAAAGCGTTCCAGCGCTTTTCACGTTCATCCCAGTCGAACATTGGAAAATCAATAATCCATACTGGCTTCCAGCCTTCGGTTAACAAACCGCGATCTTTACCAACTTTGATTCTTACTGCAGACATGCTGTCGTTAACAATTTTCGTTTTACCAGCACCGAAGAAGATTAAATCATCAGTTTCTGCCTGGGTTCGATCCAATATAGTTTGGACCACATCATCCGGTAAAAATTTCAAAATGGGCGATTGCAAGCCATTGAGTCCGGCGCTCAGATCATTGACTTTGATATACGCCAAGCCTTTTGCGCCAAATTTTCCTGCATACGCAGTCAAACCATCAATTTCTTTGCGTGTCATGCTGTTTCCGGCGGGAACCCGTAATGCAACGATACGCCCATCTGCTTGCTTGGCTGGGTCAGAAAACACTTTGAATTCCACGGCAGCCATCACATCATCCAGATCAACCAGTTCCAGATCAATACGCAAATCTGGAGCATCCGAGCCAAAACGGCGCATTGCTTCCGCGTAGGTCATGCGTGGAAATGGGACTGGCAGATCGACATTCAATACTGTTTTGAAGCAATCCCGAATCATCGATTCATTGACAGCAATAATGTCGTCCTCTTGCATAAACGAGGTTTCAATATCCAGTTGAGTAAATTCGGGTTGGCGGTCAGCACGCAAATCTTCATCGCGAAAACAGCGCACAATCTGGTAATAACGATCCATTCCCGCCATCATCAGCAACTGCTTATAGAGCTGAGGAGATTGGGGTAAAGCATAAAAAGAGTGTTCGTGTACACGACTGGGAACCAGGTAATCTCGCGCACCTTCCGGTGTTGCTTTGGTTAGAAACGGGGTTTCAATGTCGTAAAATCCAAGGTCATCCAGTCTGCTGCGTAAAAAACGTGTGACTTCGCGGCGCAAGCGCATGTTGTTCTGCATGTCTTGACGACGTAAATCCAGATAACGATAGCGCAGTCTTAATTCTTCATTGACTTCAGTATTGTCATCCAGCGGGAATGGGGGTGTTTCTGACGCATTTAGCAGCTCAACGGTCTCAACCAGCACTTCAATTTGTCCGGTTGGCAGCTTTTCATTGATTGTCCCTTCTGGGCGAGAACGAACTATACCAATGATTTTCAATACATATTCAGGACGAACCGCTTCACCTGTGGCAAAAGTTTCAGGACTGTCAGGATCAAAAACAACCTGGGTTAAGCCTTCCCGATCTCTGAGATCGATAAATATCACACCGCCATGATCACGACGTCGATTGACCCAACCGTACAATTCGACAGATTCGCCAATATGACTGCTATTTAATTCTCCGCAGGTGTGACTTCGCATGTGTTCTTATTTCCTATAGATAACTATTCAGTGAAACAGTTGATTCTCGCATAAAACAACAGTTCAGCACAAAAACTTGCAATTGACTTGGGCTATCTGTGCTGACTTAGGAGCGTGCATGGAATAATTTGAACAATAATGGCGCAAGATTTTTGGTTCTGACTGAACAACCTCAAGAGGAGCATCGTTGTTCTACGCAACGATTGAGGTTGTTCAGTCAGGAGCAAAAAGACCAGCCAGAATGTTCAAGTTATTTCATGCACGTTCCTTAATAAAGATTAATCCGATGAACTGCTGCTAGCAGTGCTCTTGCTTTTACTCTCAGTCTTTTTCGTTGCAGTAGAACCTGAATCAGCCTTTGATTGCTCCGGCTTTTTCTTGGTACCTTTAAAATCAGTTTCGTACCAGCCAGTCCCTTTCAAGCGAAACCCAGCCTGTGAAATAAGCTTTTTCAGTGTCTCTTTTTCACATTCTGGACATTTAACCAAAGGGTCTTCATTAATTTTCTGCAGTGTATCAAATGTATGCTGACAGTTTTCACACTGATATTCATAGATTGGCATCTGTTAACCTCGTTCGTAACAATCTGTTATTTCGGTTTATAATGTGGTAATAAGGAGCGAGGGTTTAATAACTTCTGGAGGTTATTAAATCCTCGCTCCTAAATCTTAAGAGCGATTTGGAATGACCCATCATAATATGGGTACCATGTCTCCTGTTTTCAATGTGCAGTGACTATTAACAATGAAATTTTTACCTCACACGTCTATCAATGGCCTCTTCAGAGCAACAATAGAAACAAAGGAAATTAAAACTGTAGGGTGCATTTTATGCATCAATGATGTTACAACACAGCTATTTTTGGTGCATAAAATGCACTCTACGAGAAAACATCTCTCTTAACTTAATGGCAGTAGTACCCCCAAGCGTACAAACCAGTAAAATGCCATATCAATTGAAACAAGGCGTTATATTCATGTTTAGGCTATACGAGAATAGAGATCGAGTGGAGTGAACGTTTCGAGATGAATACTCTTACAATCCAGTCCCCTGATGATATGCACTTGCATGTGCGGGATGGGTCGGCATTGTCCAGTGTTGTGCCACATACTGCCCGGCAGTTTGCCCGAGCCATTATCATGCCCAACCTTGTTCCACCTGTGGCAACGGTTGCTCAAGCGCTCGAGTATCGACAGCGTATTCTGGCAGCTGTTCCTCCAGCTGTAAAGTTTCACCCACTAATGGCGCTTTATCTAACACCAACGACAAGCTTAAATGATGTTATTGAAGCCGCCGATCATCCTGATATTATCGGCTTTAAATTGTATCCAGCTGGTGCCACCACTCATTCCGAGGCGGGAATCGGGTCACTTAAAGCAATCTATCCAATACTTGACGCAATGCAAGAACGCGATGTTCCCTTGCTATGTCATGGTGAGGTGACTAGTCCAGATACGGATGTATTTGATCGCGAACGACTCTTTCTGGAAAATGAATTACTGCCGATTCGTGAACAGTTTCCACAGCTACGCATTGTGCTAGAACATATTACTACCAGTGAAGCTGTAGAATTCATAAAACAAAATAATCGCAAAACTGTAGCTACAATCACTGCACATCACTTGCTCTACAACCGGAATGCAATATTCACAAGTGGTATCCGGCCGCATTATTATTGCTTGCCCTTGCTGAAACGCAAACAACATCAAAACGCACTGATTGCCGCAGCAATTTCTGGTGACCCACGTTTTTTCCTGGGAACAGACAGCGCTCCTCATCAACGCCATCGCAAAGAATCAGCATGTGGCTGTGCAGGGTGTTATACCGCTCACGCTGCAATTGAACTCTATGCCGAAGTGTTTGAGCAAAATAATGCTCTGGATAAACTGGAAGGTTTTGCCAGCAAATATGGCGCAGCGTTTTATCAACTTTCTGAAAACACCGGCAGTATCACGTTGACTCGAAAACCTTGGGATTGTCCTAAGGAATATGAGTTAGATGGTGACGTGTTGATTCCAATCGGCGCTGGCGAACCAATCAACTGGAAATGCTGTACAAATGATTCGCTTTAAACACTCGACACAAGCAAAGTTTTGAATAATTATTCAGTCGGTTCTGAGACCTCATCAGATTCATCGTAAAAGTCTTCATCGTCGAACATGTCTTCAGAAAGCTCACCGTCGCTGATCAAATATGCTTGGTGTTGCATATAAGCATCGCGCATTAATGTGTAATCTTTCAGCTCTTCGATAACATCATCCAGCTGCAATAGATCAGCACGCACATCGGTTACTTCAATCGCTCGCAATCCGATACTGAGCGGAGCAGATCCAATATAGCTAACCGGGTTGAGAGGAGCGTCTCCGATCGAACCTCCAATCGCTCGAGGATTACTAGGACCGAGAAGCGGGATGACCAGAAATGGGCCGGGTGGAACTCCCCAGGTACCAAGCGTCTGAGCAAAATCCTCATTCCCCTTTGGAATTTCAAGCTCAGAGGCAACATCAAACAGTCCGCCAATTCCAACTGATGAGTTAACGACAAAACGCAGCATATCAAATCCTGCATCCTTAAATTTTGCCTGCAACAAGTCGTTGAATGTCACACGAATGCCTTGCAGATTGCCAAAAAAATTGGTGATCCCGCGATCGACAATGTTTGGTGTCACCCAGTGGTAGCCCTTGGCAACCGGCTTCATCACATATTTGTCGGCTTTCAAATTGAAAGCGTGAATATCCCGATTAACTGATTCATAGGGGTCTTTGTTGCCTTGAGTCGTCGCACAACCAGAAAGCAATGCGAGTAATATTACTGTACTGTATAGCTTAAACATAGCAACCTGCTTGAAACTGATCATTGATTTGAATTATTTTTTACCATGATAGTCACTGTGATTATCTAATCAAAACGTCACGATACCATAAACAACAAATCTGTTCGAGACTTGTCATCTTGTTTGTGATCAAAAACTCTGGTTTGAAAAATGTTAAGATCACTAGACAGTTCCGAGAATATGAAATTTATCTCTAGCATTTACTAGGAATGGAAATTCAATAACTTTATCATTCCCTAATCAGGTAGTAGCACAATCCATGGAATCAACCGAAAGCCAAATCAGAGAAGACATGCTTCTACCCGAAATAGAAGACAAACCGCCGATGGCGAATCGCTTTAGAGGCTATTTGCCGGTGGTTATCGATGTAGAAACAGCTGGATTCAATCCTAAAAAAAATGCCTTGTTAGAGGTGGCTGCGGTATTGGTTGAAATGGATAGTCAAGGGTTAATTAAGCCAGGAGAAACCATCGCTTGTCATATTTTGCCATTTAAAGGCTCAGAATTGGATCAAGCCGCACTGGATTTTACCGGAATTGATCCTTATCACCCATTTCGGATGGCCATAGAAGAAAAGCACGCGCTGCCAAAAATCTTCAAACCGATCCGTGAGGCAATCAAACTAAATGGCTGCACTCGGGCGATTCTGGTTGGCCACAACCCGTCTTTCGACCTCGGCTTTATTAACGAGGCAGCAAAGCGTTCAGGTATCAAGCGCAACCCATTTCATCCATTCAGCTCATTCGATACAGCGACTCTCGGCGGTTTGGCTTATGGCCAAACAGTGTTAGCCCGAGCTGTCAAAGCAGCCGGTTTTGAATGGGATAGCGAGCGCGCTCATTCAGCAATTTATGATACAGAACGTACCGCCGATCTGTTTTGTAATATTGTTAATCGCTGGTCAGCAATGACTGAATTAACAAACGCCGACTAAATCCACTTTTTAAGACCTCACTAATTCTTTCTGGTGTGTGTTTATACTCTTCGCACATAAAAATTTAGCATATTGTGCACGCGTTTTTTTGCAGATAGTTTTGTTGGAAAACCTTGCTGTAGAGTGACTACAGCTAAGATTTTCCGCCTCACTCTCCGCAAAATATCACGCACACAATATGCTAAATTTTCATGTGCGAAGAGCATACACCGCTATCGGCGTTGGTTTGCCCTTTTTCTATCGCAATGGTGCGTATAACGCACCCTTGTAAATAATCTGGCAAAGTAGAATTAAATCTCTGACTTATTAGCGTGAAGAATATTCTACCCGTGACATTTCTAGCTACTTTTTGTTGCTTCCAGCGTTTTTTTTAATTCACCATTTTCATATTGTTCCATCATGATGTCACAACCACCCAGCAATTCACCATTAACATACAGTTGAGGAAACGTTGGCCAATTAGAATAAACTTTTAAACCTTCGCGTATTTCAGGGTCTTCAAGAATATTCACATGCCCGTAATCATCAGCACCGCATGCTTGTAAAATCTGAGCCGCGCGACCTGAAAAGCCACATTGTGGAAAATCCGGTGAACCTTTCATAAACAAGACAATCGGATGACTATTAATCGTTTCTTCTATGCGAGTGTGAATATCCATAAATCTTTTCTCCTAATTCAATACATGTGGGTATTAGTGTATACAGAATCGGTTTGACGTTAAAGTGTCACACATCATTTTTGCAAAAAATAGTCACTGTATTGATTTGCTGGTTTCAAAACATGCAACATTAACAGAATGACAACTTCACAATAATTCAATTGATCTCTAACGACACAAGCAGGAGCTTGACAATGATCACTCTTTATCAATTCCCCAAACACTTCGATGTACCCAATCTGAGCCCATTCTGTGTCAAACTTGAGTGTTTTCTGCGTATGACTCAATTGGAATATACTATTGCCCCAGTTTCCGACGCCAGAAAAGCACCGAAAGGGAAATGTCCATACATTGAAGATGACGGAAAATTGATTGCTGACTCAGAAATGATTATGGATTATCTTGAAAATAAGTATCAGGTTAATCTTGACGCTGCGCTTAGTAACGAGCAAAAAGCACTCTCAAGAACAATCCAGGCCATGCTGGACGAGCGTTTTTACTGGTCAGCAGTGTATAGTCGCTGGCACGATGATCGCACTTGGCCGCAGTTAAGCAAGCTGTTTTTTGGGGACATGCCATTTCCACTGAATAAAATCATCCCTGTTGTTGCCAGAAAACAGATTAAGGGGCAAATGTATGGGCATGGCATGGGGCGACATAGTGAAGATGAGATTTATGCCATCGGGCAAGCTGATATTGTTGCCATTGCTAATGTTCTGGGTGATCAACAATTTATTCATGGTGACCAGGCAACCCGGATTGATGCATGTGTGTTTTCCTATATCGCTAATTTCATCGTGCCTCCATTTGAAAGTCCATTGAGAGATGAAGTGCTAAAGCATACCAATCTTGTCGATTACAATCAGCGCATGATGACTACCTATTTCCCCGAACTGGCTGGATCAGGCAAACATTAATCAGCCTGACTTTAATCTTTCGCATCTCTCCGAACCAGGATGCATGTTAATTCGGTAAGTACTCGACCATAAATATTTTAACAATTTTACGCAGGATTTTTTATCATCTTCAAGGCGCATAAACGGGCGCATAAACGGGCGCATAGTAAGCTATGCAACTGTTTATGCAACGCCGAAGATGATAAAAAAGACATGTAAAATGTTAAAATATTTATGGTCGAGTACTTAGTACCCTTATCAAGGAATTTGTTATGGAAAATTTATTACGACAAGGTCAGCGCTGGCTTGACCAAACGCAAGTGCTTAATTTTCTCGCCCCATTAGCAATCCGGCTATATCTGGCGCCGATCATGTGGATGGCTGGTACCACAAAATTGTCGTCCATGGAAAGTACAATTGCTTGGTTTGGTAATCCAGACTGGGGCCTGGGACTACCTTTTCCTGAATTACTTGCCTGGCTGGTAGCTTTACTGGAAACAGGGGGTGCGATTATGTTGCTGTGTGGAATTGGTGTGCGTTTGATTGCTATACCACTGATGTTAATTATGGTGATCGCGGGATTGACAGTGCATTGGGATAACGGCTGGCTAGCCATCGCCGAAAGTGATGGTTTTTTTGCAACTGAACGCACTCAGGAGGCTGCAATACGTTTGGGAAAAGCAAAGTCTCTCTTAAAAGAATACGGCAACTACAACTGGCTGACAGGAAAAGGATCACTGGTGATGCTCAATAACGGGATTGAATTTGCCGCAACTTACTTCATTCTGTTGCTCAGTTTGTTGTTTAGCGGAGCTGGCAGTTATGTCAGTGTCGACTATTGGGTTTCCAAGTGGATTAACTCATCGCCTAATCATTAAAGTTGCAACACAGCAAACAGACAAAATAACACAAGTAATATTGGTGGATTATCTATTGCCAGTTGCTTTTGCATCTTCATCCTGTTGAGACCAACGTTCAACAAGATTTTCCACCAATGCTTTATTATCATCAGAGATGTCAATAATATGCAAACCAGCCCAACAAGTACCCAGTTGTTCTGGCGGATCTCCCCAAACACTTTCTGCTCCAAATTCTATGACATTTGAGCCAAGGATTTTTTCTGGTAACTTAACTTGCACCTGAAAAACCCTGTGCAATGGAATCGGTTGCATTGCCATCATCAATATACCACCCAACGATAAATCAACCAACGTTCCGATTTGTTGATCAGTATAGACATCGATTACGGTTAATAGCTGTGGGCTTCTGCTGCGCTTATATTTACGTCTTTCGGGCATTAGAGTGTGTACTCTGAAATATGAATATATGACCTTAAGTATAGAAGAATTTTATGGATAAAATTCGGGAAGCCTTATTTTTCTGCGATTTTAGGCGATTTGATGGAATAAAGTTACCAAGATTGCGCAGGATTTTTGTTTCTGACCGAACTATCTCAAGAGGCGCATAGTCATTCTACGTAACGATTGAGATTGCGTTGGTCAGGAGCAAAAAGACCAGCTAGGTTGGTAACTTTGTTTCGTCAAACCTCCTTAATACACAGAAGCAGAGTGCATCGCTGCACGTACTGTCTCTTCAAAATCAGCACTGAGCGTGGTCAAAGGTAACCGAATACCATTCGGCATTAAACCCATTTCATGTACCGCCCACTTTACTGGAATTGGATTAGACTCAACAAAAAGATCTGAATGCAAGGCTGCAAGCTGGTTATCAATTGATTCAGCTCGAACTCGATCCCCCGCAATTGCCGCAGCAATCATTTCTGACATCAAGCGTGGCGCAACATTTGCGGTTACTGAGATAACTCCATGCCCACCATGCAAACAAAATTCGCACGCTGTTGCATCATCACCGGAATACAGTAAAAAATCATCCGGACAACCAGAACGTAATTGATCAATACGACTTATTTCACCTGTTGCTTCTTTAAGTCCAATAATATTGGCTATCGATGCCAGACGAATCACTGTTTCTGGCAATAAATCACAATGAGTTCGGCTTGGGACATTATAAAGAATTTGTGGAATATCAACAGCCTCGGCAATTGCCTTGTAGTGTAGATATAAACCCTCTTGAGTCGGCTTATTATAGTATGGTGTCACC
>JAZGEP010000250.1:0-3393 GCA_036478815.1 Methylococcales bacterium | reverse complement strand
TTTGTTGTGTCAACCACTGGTTGCTAAGGTGAATATTTAAAAATCCTGGGCCTGCGATTTCCACCTTTTCAGCGATATCTGACAAATCAAGGTGTTCAAGCACTTTGGAAGCTAAATCACGCGGATTCATTTTCAGCTTTTTAGCAGCACTCATGATTCCATTTGCCTGATAATCTCCAAACTCAGGGCGAGCAGATGGTTTAACCACAGCGGATGTGTTTTCATCAGCTCCGGCTGCAATTAAAGTCTGGGTGATGTGGGAATCAAGTAGCTTGCGTATATTCATGAACGGAGATTTTACTGTAAAGGGGATGGTTGTTGGTAATCAATTTGTGTTGGTTTGTCCGGTAGTGGGTTAAACCAAGGAGGGGCTTTAGCCGTGACCTAAGCTTCTGAGCGAACAATCGAGGCTAAAGCCGCTCCTACAATTATTGGTTATTTTCTTGAAAACTCCAAGTTTGATCCATGACCGGTTTGTCCTTTTGCTATCGCAATGGTGCGTACTACGCACCCTACATTAGCTGGAACTACTCAGTGTAATCCGTAAGCTGAGTAGTTACCATTAGCTTTATTCAGTACCCAGTTGTTTGATTAAAGCCCAAAGGATTTAGGAGCGAGGATTCAATAATATGCGAAAGCTTGACGCAGGATTTTTGTTCGTCTTCAAGGCGTAGCAACAGGCGCATAGCAAGCTACGCAACTGTTGCTACAACGCAGAAGACGGACAAAAAGACAAGTCAAGATTCGTATATTATTGAATCCTCGCTCCTTAGTACTTAAATCTGTTGTCGATTAGCTATATTGTCGAGAATTCTCCGGCGTTGTTCTGTGTTAGCTGCCGACCAGCTGGCAATTTCTCCAAGACTTCTGAAACAGCCATTACAGATTTGTAGATGATTGAGCGTACAGGATCCTATACAAGGAGAGTCTATATGATCCAGGTTTACGTCGGCTGATTTCAGTTGATTGTCAGTCTTGCCAATAATGTCATTTTTCATTGCTGGCTATTGAATCAGGCGAGTGGTGTCAAACTAATACCCAGTCATCTCAAGATACCCTTTACCAATCAATTGCTGACTATCCGTTTCATGGACTGTGACTGCACCTTCCCAGTAATGGATACTGGTGCGCATTTCCTGGTTTTTGATTGCGGCTTTGACTATTAGCTTTTGTGACAGTTTCGGAATGGTCAGCTGCCAGCTGATTGGGTAGGTTTTGCCGGTGTTTGATTGCCAGTATTCAAGCTCTGTTAATTCGACATCATTGTTTGCCAGATCAATTGTATCACTATTCGATTTGATCCATTTACCACGACTGTAGCGATCGCTTTGTCCTGTTTTGTTACGCATACGATAATACATTAGCTCTTCATCATTATTGAGTTGCAGTGAGAACCAGTCCCAGCCAACCTGGTCTTTGCCCAATG
This sequence comes from Methylococcales bacterium, assembly GCA_036478815.1. Taxonomy (GTDB): domain Bacteria; phylum Pseudomonadota; class Gammaproteobacteria; order Methylococcales; family DRLZ01; genus DRLZ01. Next base: position 1,967 of record JAZGEP010000250.1, on the reverse strand, counting down.
CGCTGCTGCTCCATTCGCGATCTAACCAGGATAAACCCTCAACTGCTTGTTTTTTTCCGACGATGGTCAGTGTGCCTGTGGTATTTAAGCGTGTGAATGAATAGTAATAGGACGCATTTCCGGCTTCTGCACTTTTTTGACTGAGACCTCGGTCTCCTTGTAATACCGCTGGTTTCAGTGGATTGACTGTCAGGTCAATGCTGAATTGTTGGTCTTTGGCGGTAATTTTCCAAGGAAAGTCGCCATTGTCTGCTGATGTGATTTGCCAGTCTTCTAGCCAGATTTTGAATGGTTGTTGTTGGAAACCTGCCAGACCAAGCGATTCGCGACTGAAGCGTTGTTGCTGGTAATGTTGCTGCTGGTTGATATCAGAAACTGCTAGATGCGCCATCCAGATATGATTGCTGGCCCAGGCTGACTTGCGATCTGTTGTTTTTGCCTGCAGGGCTGTTCTGAATAAGGTGATTTGATAGCCGTATTCGGCACCATTATCTAATCGATCAGTCGAGGCTTTGAGATTTCCGGTGAGATACCACCACTCAATGCGATAGCCAGGGTGCGCTGCATGATCCTCGGGGAAGTGGAAGGTTCTGGGACGATCAGCTTTGGAGAATCCCTGCGCCTCTGAGCTTTGAGTGGATAAGATGTTGTTTAAATCCAGGGTTTCAGTTGCATGTTGTGGCGTTGGTTGTTGCAGCAGCCAGAATAACAGTAGCGCAGCACAACAAATCAGAGCTAACCAGGGTTTCATCGATCACTGAGTCCTTGTCGTAGACTCATATTGGTCAGGTGACGTATCGGGTAAAGTGCTGCCAGCACTGCTGCCAAAATCGATAACAAGACTGCTTGCGCAATAACCGACAGTGGAAATATGCTGTTCATGCTCCAGCCAAATGAACGTTGATTGATAACGTGAATCAGCAGTTCAGACATAATCCAGCCTAATGGAATGGCCAATAAACCTGCGAGCAAGCCGGTTAACGCTGTTTGTGTTAACAATAGTTGTGCAAGCTGCATTGGGGTTAACCCTGTGGCGCGCAGCACTGCATATTCACGTTGTTTTTCCAGCAGTAATGCCATTAATGCACTAAATACACCAACAAATGCAACTAACACCACTAGTAGACGCAACACATTGGTGATGGCAAATGTACGGTCAAAAATAGTCAGTGATTGATCGCGAATTTCTTTGTTATAACGGATTCTGACGGCTTGTTTGCCTGTGGCAGCCATGTTACTCAATTGGTGTTTGAGTTGATCGGTATCGACTTGTTGATCGAACAAGAGTCCAATCGATGAAATAGAAGTGTTTTTCCAGAATTGTTCATAGAGACTACGATGAATCACAATCATTCCTTGTGAAGAGCTGTAGTCTTGAAAGATTGCACCAACTTCCAGATTGAGCTGTGTGCCCTCATCATTGTATGCTTGAAAATGATCACCGACAGACAATTGTTGATGATAGGCATAGGGTTCTGAAATCAGCACAACCTCGCCATTCAAGTAGCGTTGCCATTGCTGGTCGGTGTCACCGGCCAGTAGATTAAAACCTTTATCTGTGAGTTGACCAGGATCGAGAATCAGCAAGGCAACTGACTGATCGTTAATTTGCAGGCGACTGGCCTTGCCAGTGCTGATTGAAGCGATGCCAGGAAGTTGACGCACTTGTGGTAACCAAAATGTTTCCAGCGATCCTTGCACTTTGCTGCCATCGGCATTGGTGGATGAGATATACAAATCGTTCTGCAAAGTGATTTCCAGCCAGTCTGCCAGTGTCGCACGAAACGATTGAGTCATAATCCCAACGCCTACTGTTGCCGAGACTGCTATCGCCAGTGCTGTAATTGCCAGATTGGTGCGGCTAAGCGAACTGCTAATACCACGTATAGCAAGTTTCCAGATGGTTGATTGCAGGGCTATCGATTGATTGAGTAAGTGCAGCAGGAATTTGATCGCGGATGGGATGA
>JAZGEP010000249.1:0-12839 GCA_036478815.1 Methylococcales bacterium | reverse complement strand
CGTTCATCAAGAAAATTACAGGATGAGTTTCCTCAATTGGGAAAAGTGTATTGGGGAAAACATTTTTGGGCAATTGGGTATGCTGCTTTTAGCTCGGGACACATTACGGATGAAATGATAAAAGAATACCTTGAAAAACATGATCAGCATCCAAATCATAATGACGAAGATTTCAAAGTTGAGTGACTTTTAGTCACGAAAGACTAACTTGAGGTAGTCTCTTCTTTTAGTCGGCTTTAGCCGAAACAACGACTTTCAGTCGTAAGTCAAACTATGGATCTTTCAGTCCATAGTTTGTTGATTTTTATATGAACGCCACCGCAAATCAATTAGGGGGAATTCCCAACCATGGGCATCAAGTCATTATGTTAATAAAATGTTTCTATTGGGCTGTCTCATGATGAGTTCAGCAAATGACGCTACCCATCGTTGCAAACCAACTAACGATAATCTTGCTGACTATCGTACTCATGTTCTTTCGCGAATAGAAGGAACCAAGATAAGCGAAAAACCATTTTATCACTCATTTATTGAGAATGTTTTTCCTGATGATCTTTATGATGCTATCCGCAATAATATGTTGAGTTTTAAATACAGCGACAAAGTTCAGGACCGTCATCAGGATAGTTACGCCTTTATGAACCATCGCTACAACTTGCATGATAATACAGATGAAACGATTGAATGTGTTCGTGCTGTTTTTTCCGATATTACGATAAAACAGGCACTCCTAAAGAAATTTTATTGCCACCCATCTGAGGAATTCGTTGAAGCTCTGGATATTCATAGTGAGTTTGAATATATTTTTGTTGCAGCAAATCATGTTCAGAATATTCATATCGACATTCCGCCGAAGGTGATGTCGTTTGTATTTTATATACCAGAGCACACCGTTACCCCATTTGATGAAGAACGCAACGCAACCGTTCTATACGACAAAAGCTTGACGCCCAATTATAAAGCTCGTTTTAAAGCAAATTCAATGTGTGTTTTTGTTCCTCATTTTTATTCATATCACGGATTTGCTTCGACAATTCAAAGGGATGCGCTGGTGATGTTTTACATTCATCCCGCTGAATTTAAGAAATGGCGATCGATTCGGAAAGACGCGAGGGATAAGCCTCCATTCACTGGACTACTTGATATGATCCAGGAGCAATTGACGCGTTATCCTCTCATCGAATATGGCCATGATGCGAATCGGTTTTTAGAGGAGCGTAGCGATTGCCTTGTTAATGCACCACAAGGACGTGTTATGACGGATGATCAGGGTATGATTCTCCCTCCTGAACAAGCCACAGCTTTACGTGAACAAAAGCCAAAATAATATCTCAATGAAAAAGATTATCTGGTCTCTCTGGTTCCAGTCACGTGATGAAGCCCCTCAAATAGTTAGGAAATGTTTAGACAGTTGGGAATATCAAAATCCTACCTGGGAATTCCGCTGCCTAGATGCTAATTCTATCGAACGCTATATTTCTATTAAGGACTACATTGACTTAGATCAGCAGGAGATAACAGCGGCATCTCTTTCTGATATTGTGCGGATACTTCTGTTGCATGAATATGGAGGGGTTTGGGTTGACGCAACCCTTTTTTGTAACCAGGCACTTGACACATGGCTTCCAGAGCTGATGACAGCAGGATTCTTCGCCTTTTCTGTGCCTGCTCAGAATCGCTTACTGTCAAGCTGGTTTCTAGCAAGTGAGCCAAATAACTTGATTGTCACCCGGTGGTGTGCTCAAGCAATTCGTTACTGGAAAAATCGTACGCATTCAGACGATTACTTTTGGTTTCACCACCAATTCAATGAACTTTGCGAAACAGACGAAACCGTGCACCGTAACTGGATACGCGTTCCGAAGCTTGGTGCAAATAAACCACATGCAATTCAATTCACTATCGGGATGTATCGTCTGCAAAGTGAAACGATAGACTTAGTTGATTGGACAACCCCTGTGTTCAAGCTAACCTATCGAATTGACCAAGAAAAATATACATCGAGTTGCCTTTTACATTATTTGTTAGATCGCAATTACGAAAAAAAGGTGCCGGAAGAACCGATAGAAGATAAATCGGAACACGGACTACCGATGATTTTCGCTGGGTTAAAAGTATCGACGGAAAATTTGGGCGATCATATTCAGATCATTGCTGGAGAGCATTTGTTAACACGTCACGGTGTTAAACCATCTTTTTACATTGATAGAGACACAAACTTAGCCACCTCCGAGCGCGTCAACAAAGCAAAAGGTCAGGTTGCCATATTAATGAATGGCTGGTTCAAGAGAAATTCAGAGGAATGGCCACCACATCCGAAACTGACCCCCCTTTTTTTGGGATTTCACATCAGACTGTTTCAATGCCCTGAACTTATATCGGATGCTAGCATAGATTATTACCGTCAGTATCAGCCGATTGGCTGTCGCGATTCTTATACTGAAACGCTACTTAGATCGAAAGGCATCGAAACCTTTTTAAGCAATTGCCTATCGCTAACTCTTCCGCGCAGGCTTGAGGAACTTCAATACCAAAAAGAGATATTTGTCGTATCCAGAGATAAGCAATTGCTCAAATTTTTACCGTCTGATCTAGGACAATATACCTACATCAGTCATTATAGTGGCTCGACTAATTTTGAAGATAATATGGTCGAGGCACAGGAACTTCTCCAAACATACCATAGGCGAGCCCGCCTCATCATAACGACACTTCTACATTGTGCGTTGCCCGCTATTGCCATGGGTATTCCCGTCATTGTCTTGTACCCACCTAACAACGAATTTGGGCACAACTCAGACAAAGAGCGCTTTTCAACGCTAGCAAAGATGATACGAATCTATCAACTTAATGAAATTGAAAATGTCGATTGGAATCCAAAAATCATTGATATCAGTGATATCAAGCTCGGCATACTCGACCGATTTTACGAAATAACAAAGACATGGCCGATTGTCGTCAAGCAACCGTTAGGACCAATCGCCCAGTCGAGTGCGTTGCCTCCCCCAGTCCCAGCAGGTGGTAATAATATGAACAAACATATCGAACAAGGATAGATTGTGAGAGCAAAACGAACCACAATCTTATCCAAAACATCAAGGGGTCAGTGTACTTGATGAAAGCATTACACAAGTAAAACCATCCACATTTCCCATAGTTTTCGTTAAATATCATCATACAGAAAGGTATTCCAACGAGACTATCAACAAAAAAATGCGCGTGCACTGGATGCTATTTTTTCATGAGCGAAGAGTATAGCAACATGCCAGAGCTTCAGCCATTTTAGTCACACCCAATGCTTCGGCATGTTTGATATTACGTTGTGGTATGGCATCAACATCTGGATAGTCTGCAATTGCTCGTTCCAAACTGGCTTCTCTGAGCAAATGCAACATTGGATAAGGTGATCGGTTGGTATAATTTGCGGGTTCATCGATATCGGTGTTCGCAAATTGATATTGCGGGTGGAAACTCGCTAATTGGTATATCCCCTCATGACCTTGAGCGACCAGCAAGTCTTCGGCTAGCGCCAACAATTCAAGAAAATGCTTAAAATCAGTATATCCTTGCGGGTAGATTATCAGTGTTGTTTCAATGCTGTTTGTGTTATCTAGCTTTTGGCATTGAGCAATCAGCGCTTGCAAACATGGCTCTAGCTGTTGGTCATCAATCACTTGATAGTGGATTGTTTGCGTGTCAAAGACTTTGCGTGCAAAGGGACAGAATTGATACCCAATAACCACTGTTTCTATCCACTGACGGGTTTGGGCAATTATTTGTGTTGATGAGACATCAGATTGATACATTTCAAACTCTATAGCAACTCAAGTGCATCACTCAGGGTTTTTACTTGATGAATATCCAATCCAGGGATGCCTTTCTTTGGGGCGTTATTAGCCGGAACAATCGCCTGTTTATAACCGTGTTTGACGGCTTCTCGCAGGCGTTCTTCGCCATTGGGAACTGGACGCACCTCCCCTGCCAGGCCGATTTCACCGAATAATATCCAATCGTTGGGAACTGGTTTGTCACGAAAGCTGGATAATAACGATGCTAGTACTGGTAAATCTCCTGCTGTTTCAGTGAGCCGCATACCGCCAACGATATTAACGAACACATCTTGGTCGGCAATCGAAATACCACCGTGACGGTGCAAGACAGCCAGTAACATCGACAATCGATTTTGCTCTATACCCAATGTCACTCGTTTGGGTTGACCACCATAATTGGTATCCACCAGGGTTTGTACTTCAACCAGCAATGGACGACTACCTTCTCTGGTCACCATCACTACACTGCCTGAAACAGCGTTATCGTGTCGTGACAGAAAAATAGCCGATGGATTGTGGACTTCCTTGAGTCCTAGCTCAGTCATCACGAATACTCCCAGTTCGTTGACTGCGCCAAAGCGATTTTTGATGGCGCGCACTACCCGAAAACGACTGCCTGCATCGCCTTCGAAATACAACACCGTATCAACCATATGTTCAAGCACACGCGGCCCTGCAATCGCACCTTCTTTGGTAACATGGCCGACTAGAAACACCGATGTCTGGCTGAGTTTTGCAAAACGTACTAATTGTGCAGCACACTCACGAACTTGTGAAACTGAACCTGGTGCAGATTGCATGGTTTCACTATACACAGTTTGGATGGAATCGATCACCAACACAGAGGGTTGATGTTTTGCTGCTTGTTGCAGAATTTTTTCAAGAGAAGTTTCAGCGAGGATGTCAATATGCTCAACTTTGAGTTTAAGGCGCTGGGCACGCATGCTGACTTGCTCAATTGATTCTTCACCAGTCACATACAACGGCCTTGCGCCTGACCCAAGCATGGCCATGCCTTGTAATAACAGTGTGGATTTACCAATACCAGGATCACCGCCAATCAGGATTGCAGAACCGGAAACCAGTCCGCCACCCAGCACCCGATCAAATTCACTGAGTCCGGTCGGGTTCCGTGCGATTTGCTCTGCGCTGACTGCTGCCAAGGAAACAATTGGCGAATCAACAGCAACACCTGCAAAACCACTATAGCGACCTTTACCTTGAGATACCTGAGCAACCTCTTGTAGGGTATTCCATGCTCCACAACCTGTGCACTGCCCTGCCCACTTGGTTTGACCGTGACTACAGTCTGTGCATTGATAGTTGATTTTTTGTTTACTCATGCAGATCAAAGAGAAGAGTTGTAAATATCCAACATCGATACATTTAAATTTTACGTACGAATCAATAGTCCAAGCTCATCGCCCTTACATTTGCAATAAGTTCAATATTGGCATATTTGGCCCAACCCATTGAAAAATGGGTACTACACATTTGTTGTTCACAAATACTGATTGAGCTATAACGTTCGCGTTGATTCATGTCTCTAAATTAACTAATTTTTGTTACCAGGTATTTACGGCATCAATCCTTGAAGATATGTTTCAATCTCAAGCATAGTGCAGCGGTTGCAATCAGCTGCCACCGAGTCTTCAATCAGAGAATCACCACGAATACCGAATAAGTAGCGAATAATTAACAATCCATCGGTGAGTGCGTCAACTTCTCCATTATCGTCGATATCTGAAGTGCCTGTAGCGCCGCATTGTTCCAGAATGGGTTCAAGCTCAGCAACCGAACAGTAAGAACAATCACTTGCCACTGAATCATCAATCAAGCTTGTACCGCGAATTCCAAACAGATATCGAATAAACAATAATCCATCTGTTAAGGCATCGGCACTGACATTACCATCTGTATCCAATGTACATTCCGCTGTTATAGATGGTGCCAAATTAAACACATAGACTGCACCGGCAGCACTGACTGTGTTATCGCTTGTATTGCCATCGATCCCGGTGGCGTTGCTGTCCTCTAGTAATGCGCCAAACACAATGGTATCGTCTGCAATGGCGACAGACCAGCCAAATTGGTCACTTTCATCGGTATTGGAGGCTTTGATATAGGCTTGCTGACTCCAGGTGCTACCACTGCGGGTGAACACATAACCAGCCCCAGAGGCTGCTCCGGCATGCTGTCCTGAAGTATCCGTTTGATTACCATTGATGCCAGTAGCGTTGCTGTTCTCAAGATATGCTCCGACCACCACTGTGTCATCTGAAACTGCCACTGATCGGCCAAATTTTTGACCTATCCCAGTATTGGAAGCTTTGAGATAGGCTTGTTGGCTCCAGTCGCTACCACTCCGATTGAATACATAGGCTGCACCGGCAAAATTCGCTGAATTGTCCATTTGATCGCCATCGATGCCAGTGGTGTTGCTATCCTCACCATTTGCCCCAACCACCACTGTGTCACCCGCGATCGCGACTGAGCTGCCAAAATGATCACCTGCCCCGGTATTCGAGGCTTTTAGATAAGCTTGCTGGCTCCAGTTGCTGCCATTACGGGTGAACACATAGGCCGCTCCGGTGCTAGTCCCTGAATTAACGGTTTGATCACCATTGACGCCAGTGGCATTGCTGTCCTCAAGGTTTGCTCCGACCACGACTGTATCGCCCGCGATCGCGACTGAAATACCAAATTGGTTAAACACTCCTGTATTGGAGGCTTTGAGATAGGCTTGCTGACTCCAACTGCTGTCACTGCGTGTGAACACATAAGCCGCTCCAGAATTACTCGCTGAAAAATTCGTCTGATCGCCATTGATGCCAGTGGCGTTGCCATCTTCAACGTACGCTCCGACCACTACAGTGTCGCCGTCGATTGCGACTGAAACACCAAATTGGTCACCTCCCCCTGTATTTCTCCTGGTATTAGAGGCTTTGAGATAAGCTTGCTGGCTCCAACTACTACCACTACGGGTAAACACATAGGCTGCACCGGAATCAAATGGTGAATTATCCGTTTGATCGCCATTAATACCTGTGGCAATGCTGTCTTCAAAGTTTGCTCCGACCACCACTGTGTCGCCATTGATCGCAACTGAACTGCCAAACTTATCACCCCCTTCGGTATTGGAGGCCTTGAGATAGGCCTGCTGGCTCCAGCGATCGCCACTACGGGTAAACACATAGACAGCTCCTGAATCAACTGCTGAATTATCTGTCTGATCACCATTGATGCCAGTAGCGCTGCTGTCCTCAAAGTTTGCCCCGATCACCACAGTGTCACCAGAGATCGCGACTGATTGGCCAAAATTGTCAAATTCATCGGTATTGGAGGCTTTGAGATAGGCTTGCTGTCGAATACTGGGGTCAATGGTCAGTGGATAGCGTGCACCGCTATCGTCAATCACCAAACTGAGTTGCTGTCCAGTCAGCTGCATCTGAGCCGATAGGTTGCGTCCTGTAGCATCCCATACTTTGAGTTTATTGTAGGTGATAGTGGTACCAGACGAGTTCATAAAACGGATGCTATTACCAGTCTGGGTAGCACTCAGATCACTATCGACTGTCAGTTGTAGGGTTAGCAACTGCCCACTGGCAGCCGCCGAGGGGCGTTGGTTCAGAAAAAACCATTGTTCTAAATCTATCGCGCTGTTGACCCAACGTTCAGTCAAAATATCGTTCCAGTGATACTCAAGCGAATTGTTCTGACTACTGATGTGCTGTGGGCGCTGTAGAGTTTTCAGCTTGCCATAGCCAATAGCACTAAGCTTCATACCCAGATGATAATCCACTGCGTTACTATCACGTGGACTGAGCGTCGTTGTACCATCTACACCATAGCGAATCTGCCAGCCATGCGTTGGATTGGATGAATGATAGTCACCATCGTCACCAAGATAAGGTTTGTACTTGCCAGCGTTGACATGTGCCTGGATGCTTTCCCAATCGCTGACAGATAAGCCATCAGAAATCTGACCGGGTTGGATTTGTTGCTTGAGTCCTGCTGAAACAGAGAGTTTGGCATGTGTGAATACAGTGATACAGAACAGACAGACCAGTATTAAATACTGCCGTCCATTTTTGTTATGCGACATCTTGCTCTTCCCTATTTTAATATAGATTAGGTTTATTATTGGATGTAGAAACAGTTAGATAGCTTACTATGTGCCTGTTACGGAGCCTTGAAGACAAACAACAATCCTGTGTCAGTTGTTGAAGTTATTTAATTTCCATTTCTTAGTACTAAACGACTAAGTTTGGGTGTGTTTTAATATTTTCACTGGCTCGTGCAACGTCTACAATACCCACGCGCCGTGTGATCCCACACAATAAGGTATAGGCGATTGTTGCTGACGACTTGGCCAAAATTTCCACTGCCAGCTGTTCGCCCCAAAGGATGACTTCATCGCCCTCATGCGCTGTCGGACAGGCGGTTAAATCTAGTGTTAACATGTCCATTGAAAAGGTAAATATCCAACATCAATTCCTTTAAATTATTTATGCGAATCAATGGCCCAGCTCATCACCCTTGTTTGTGCTATTAGTTTAATGTTGGAGTATTTGGCCCAAACCGTCGAAAATGGACACTACGCACATTCGTCCACAAATATTGATTGAGCTATAACGTTCGCGTTATTTAACGTCTCTAAATTAACAAACTTTGTTGGGAACAACCCAGCTTACCCTCTATTTTATCCAATAGCCGCATTGAAAGTGCTCATTTACACCAGTAAACTCCACGCTTTCGCCTTGCTCTTGAACAAAATAGAGGGCAATCTGAGCAGTTACTACATACAAGTTACCTTTTTTGTTATTAAATCATTACGGCATCAATGCTTGGAGATATGTTTCAATCTCAAGCACAGTACAGCGACTGCAATCAGCTGCCACCGAAGTTTCAATCAGAGAATCACCACGAATACCGAATAAGTAACGAATAATTAACAATCCATCTGTGAGCGCGTCAACTGCTCCATTACCATCTATATCAGAAGTACCTGCGGTGCCGCATTGCTCCAAAATTGGCTCAAGCTCAGCAACCGAACAGTGAGAACAATTATTTGCCACTGAATCATCAATCAAGCCTAAACTGCGGATGCCAAACATATATCGAATAAACAATAATCCATCTGTTAAGGCATCAGCGCTGGCATTTCCATCCACATCCAATGTACATTCCGTTGTTGTAGATGGTGCCAAATTGAATACATAGGCCGCTCCGGCACCATTTTCTGAATTATCGCTTTGATCTCCATTGACTCCGGTGGCGTTGCTGGCCTCACGATTTGCGCCGACCACCACGGTGTCATCTGCGATAGAGACAGCGATGCCAAATCGGTCAGTCCCTTCGGAATTGGAGGCTTTTAGATAAGCTTGCTGGCTCCACGTGATACCAGTACGAGAGAATACATAGGCCGCTCCGGCACCATTTTCTGAATTATCGCTTTGATCTCCATCGATTCTGGTGGCGTTGCTATCTTCACCGTTTGCGCCAACCACCACGGTGTCGTCTGCGATAGAGACAGAAATGCCAAATCGGTCGTTCACCTCTGGATTTGAGGCTTTTAGATAGGCTTGCTGGCTCCAGGTGCTGCCATTGCGAGTAAACACATAGACTGCCCCGGAACTATCTGCTGAATTCTCGCTTTGATCACCATCAATTCCAGTGGTGTTGCTGGCCTCGCCCATTGCACCGACCACCATGGTGTTGCCTGCGATCGCGACAGATCTGCCAAATCCGTCAGTCCCTTCGGTATTAGAGGCTTTTAAATAAGCTTGTTGGCTCCACGTGCTTCCAGTGCGGGTAAACACATAGGCGGCTCCGGCACCATCTGCTGAATTATCGCTTTGATCGCTATTGATTCCGATGGCATTGCTCGCCTCACGAGATGCGCCGACCACCACGGTGTTGCCTGCGATCGCGACAGAAATGCCAAATCGGTCAAAGATCTCGGTATTGGACGCTTTTAGAAAGGCTTGCTGGCTCCACGTGCTACCAGTGCGGGTGAATACATAGACTGCTCCGGCACCATCTGCTGAATTATCGCTTTGATCGCCATCAATTCCAGTGGCATTGCTGGCCTCACCCATTGCACCAACCACCACGGTGTTACCTGCAATAGCGACAGAAAAACCAAATCGGTCAAAGATCTCGGTATTGGACGCTTTTAGAAAGGCTTGCTGGCTCCACGTGCTACCAATGCGGGTGAATACATAGGCCGCTCCAGCACCATGTGCTGAATTATTTCTTTGATCACCATCGACTTCTGTGGCATTGCTAGCCTCACGAAATGCCCCGACCACCACGGTGCTGCCTGCAATAGCGACAGAAATGCCAAATGCGTCAACACCTTTGGTATTGGAGGCTTTTAGATAAGCTTGCTGGCTCCACGTGCTTCCAATGCGGGTGAACACATAGGCCGCTCCAGCACCATGTACTGAATTATCGCTTTGATCGCCATCGATTCCGGTGGCGCTACTAGCCTCACCTGGTGCGCCAACTACCAAGGTGTTGCCTGCGATGGCAACAGATCTGCCAAATTGGTCATTTACCTCGGAATTGGCGGCTTTCACATAGGCCTGTTGTTGAAAACTTGGATCAATGGTGAGTGGATAGCGTGCGCTACTGTCGTCGATCATCAGGTTAAGTTTCTGAATACGGGCATCTAGCAGCATACGGGCAGGTAACTGGCGTCCTGAGGCATCCCATACCTTGAGTTTTTTATAGGTGATTGAGGTGGTGCCTGATCGATTGACAAAACGGATATTGTTGTCTTCCTGGCTAGCAATGAGATCACTGTCAAGTGTCAGTTGCAGGGTCAACGACCGTCCACTGGCAGCTCCTCGTGGACGGTGGTTCAGAATAAACCATTGTTCCAAATCCATCGTACTGTTGACCCAACGTTCAGTCAGGATGTCATTCCAATGATAATTTAGCGTATTATCGTGACTACTGATCTGCTGTGGGTGCTGCAGTAACTCCAACGTTTGATAGCCAATGGCGCTGAGTTTCAAGCCTAGGTAATAGATTGCTGTGTCGCGATCAAGTGGTCTGAGCGTAGTGGTGCCATCCGTTCCATAATGAATCCGCCAACCATGCGCGGGATTGGATGAATGATAGTCACCGTTGTCACCAGAATAGGTTTTGTACATACCAGCCTTGACCTGTGTCTGGATGCTACGCCAATCACTGCTAGATAAGCCTTCAGGAATCTGACCGGGTTTAATTTGTTGATTAAGTCCTGTTGAGGCAGACGGTTTGGCATGTGCGAATATAGTGACACAGAACAAACAAATCAGTATTAAATACGGCCATGCCTTTTTGTTATACGACATCTTACTCTCCCCCGATTGTATGATTGCGTTTTATTGCATTATGCTGCTTATCTTTTTCACTAGTATGTCGAATTGTCTGTTTTTTGCCTTTCAAATAGGCTTAGAAACAATGTAATAATAATTTACTTATGCGATTGGCAGCAATTAGACCAAGCCGTGTGTATAGTCAAAAGTGAAAAACATGAAAAGTTAATGTCCAAACCCAAGAAAGCATACGATTACAAATTAACACATAATATTTAGCGCTCAACGATCAGCTGTGATTGTGTGTCAACATTTTCGACGATTTGTGCAACGTCTACAATACCAACACGCCGAGTAATCCCACACAATAAGGTATAGGCAATTGTTGATGACGACTTGGCCAAAATTTCCACAGCCAGCTGTGCGCCCCAAAGGATGACTTCATCACCCTCATGCGCTGTCGGACAGGCGGTTAAATCTACCGTTAACATGTCCATTGAAATACGCCCGACGACGGGAACTGTTTGACCATTCACCACGACTAAAGAACCAGTCTGTGCTGTGCGTGGAAAACCATCTCCATAGCCAATTGCTATCACACCCAAACGCATTGGTTGAGTACAAACCCAGTCTCCACCATAACCCACTGCATCGCCAACTTGTAATTGCTTGATACTCACCAAACGCGATTGTAATGTCATTGCAGGTCTTAACCCCAAATCACCACCAGTACGATCCGTAAACGGTGAAACACCATACAGCATCAAACCGGGACGAATCCATTCAGTATGAGATTGCTTCCAACCCAGAATTCCAGCTGAATTAGCAATACTCATCCCTTCTGATCGGCCGCTGGTGAATTCGCGGAACAAATTGATCTGCTGTGTGGTTGTCGCATCAGAAACATCGTCAGCATTGGCAAGATGTGTCATCCAGGTTAATCCGGCCAATTTATTTTGATGCTGATGTAACCAGTCAGTAACTACATGCCAGTCTGCTTGTTGAAAACCCAAACGGTTCATTCCGGTATCCAGTTTGAGCCAGAGATAGAATTGATTCAGATAGTTGCAAGATTCCAGTAAGCGCAGCTGATGCAGACTATGCACCACTGGCTCCAGCTGAAACTTGCGATGCGCATCCAGTTCGTCGCGATTCAGAAAGCCTTGCAAGACAACAATACGGGTGGTGATACCGGCTTTGCGCAACACAATGCCTTCTTTCACCCGCGCGACTGCCAAGGCATCGGCATCTTGCAAGGCACTGGCCGCTCTCACCAGTCCATGCCCATAAGCATTGGCTTTGATGACGGCCATGACCCGACTCTGTGGAGCGTGTTTGCGCGCCTGCTTTAAATTATGTTGGAAAGCACTGCTATCAACCAATGCAAGGGTTGAAGGTGGAACACCTTCGATCATCCAAACTCCTCATCGGCATATAAATCAGCAGCAAAATTTTCAAAACGTGTGTATTGACCAAGAAATGTCAGTGATACATGACCAATCGGACCATTTCTTTGCTTGCCTATAATAATTTCTGCTTTACCTTGATCAGGAGAATCGTCGTTGTACACTTCATCGCGGTAAATAAATATAATCACGTCAGCATCCTGCTCAATACTGCCTGATTCACGTAAATCAGACATCACTGGGCGTTTATTTGGACGTTGTTCAAGATTACGGTTGAGCTGTGACAAGGCAAT
>JAZGEP010000248.1:0-4009 GCA_036478815.1 Methylococcales bacterium | reverse complement strand
ATCTTGAGGCAGGATTTTTGTTCGTATTCAAGGCGTAGAAACTTAGCTCTAGCTGGCTACGCAACTGTTTTTACAACGCGGAAGACGGACAAAAAGACAAGTCATGATCCGGAAGTTATTAAATTCTCGCTCCTAAACACCAAACTGTTGACGATAATCGATAATCTGCTGTTTGTAGCGCGAGAATTCATTCATATCGCAGACAAACTTGGTGATATGAGAAAAATTGATAATCGAGATTACTGGTATTTTATAGTTATTTTCAATCATTTCGATGGCAGATTGATTGTTTTCCAAGCGTTCTTGTCGATCCAGTGCAATCAATACTCCACAAGCCTCAGCATTTGATTGCTTAAAAAGCTGGATGGATTCTTTAACCGAGGTTCCAGCGGTAATCACATCATCAATAATTAAAATTTTACCTTGAAGATGAGCTCCAACCAGCCGCCCACCTTCGCCATGATCCTTTGCTTCTTTGCGATTAAATGCGTATGGCAAATCAATTTGATGATTGTCTGCGAGTGCAATTGATAATGCACATACTAATGGGATGCCTTTGTATGCAGGACCAAACAAGATGTCCGTTGGAATATTGGCTGCAACCAGTGCCTGGGCATAAAAACTGCCGAGTCGAGCCAATTTTTGTCCACTATTAAATTGGCCGCCATTAAAAAAATAAGGACTGATGCGTCCGGATTTCAATTTAAACTGGCCAAATTGTAATGCTTCACAGTCGAGTGCGAAGCGGATAAATTCTGATTGATACTGTTTCATCGTGTTTTATTTCGCTTAGGCAGGTAAAAATTGTTCGAGAATGGAATCCAGATAACGCCAACCATGTTCAGTACAACGAATCTTGTGGTTTGATCTGAACAGCAAATTGTCATCAACACATTGAGATAATGCAGGCTCCAACATATCAATCGTTAACCCTGTGCGCTGACTGAATTGCCCAAGCTGAAACCCATCTTTGAGGCGTAGATAATTCATCATGAATTCGAATGCGCGGTCTGTTTTTTCAATCACTGTTATGCCATCAATCGCATGGGAATCCTGCAAACTATCGATATATTGGCGTGGGTTTTTTAATTTCCAGCAACGAATTATTTGCTGGGTTTCCAGATCCGTTAATTTTCCATGTGCACCTGCGCCAATGCCGATATAGTCACCAAACTCCCAGTAATTTTGATTATGCTGGCAGCAATGATCATCTTTTGCCCAAGCTGAAACCTCATATTGTTGATAGCCATTGTCCTTCAATCGTTCACTGCAAGCGAGTTGCATCGCCCAGATATCATCGTCTTTTGGCAGCACTGGCTGTGAGTAATAAAATGGTGTTTCTGGTTCCAGAGTTAGCTGGTAATGTGAAATATGGGATGGATTCAAGGCAATCGCTTGTTGCACATCAGCAACTGCCGATTGTATGGTTTGTCCGGGCAAGCCAAACATTAAATCAGTATTAAAATTGACGAAACCAGCATGATGAGCAGCATCAATCGCCTTGATTGCAGATTGACTATCATGAATGCGTCCCAGTTGTTTTAACTGCGAATCACAGAAGCTTTGCACGCCAATGGATAGTCGATTGATCCCAGCATCAAAATACCCCTGGAATTTTGCATATTCTACAGTGCCCGGGTTTGCTTCAAGCGTAACTTCCATCGTGCTGCTACAAGACACTGTTTGCTGGATATGTTGTAGCAATTGTGAGATTGATCCAGAAGAAAACAGGCTTGGTGTACCCCCGCCAATAAAGAGACTGGTAATCTGACGAGAACCCAGTCTGATTTTTTCATGTTCCAAATCCTGCACAAGCGCCTCAATATAGACTGATTCTGGCAAATCACTGCGTAAAGAATGAGAATTGAAATCGCAATAAGGACATTTCTGTACACACCAAGGCATATGCACGTATAAACCGACCGGAGGGGCAATCAGTGTAGGGTCAGGTTTTTGGGACATTGAGTCTTCTTTTGAATGTATTTGGTTCTGTGTGAATAAATGAAGTCTTATTGCGATAGTTTGAGAAGCACTCGCTGCACATCTTTAAGCCGTCCTTGATGTGCGATCTCACGTCCAGCGCGCTGTTTAGCCTGGCTTGCTATTAGCAAATAGCGTTGTGCCTGTAGAGGTAAATCTTTACGTCGTAAAAAATCACCAAAATAGTAGTTAGTATCGATTCCATCTGGATTATATTCCAAGCCCTTTTTATATGCATTCTCTGCTTTGTCATCATGACCGATTGAAAGTGGCCAGCCTGGTGATTTATCGAAAAGCAAACCCAGTAAAGTCCAACCTAGCCCATCCATTGCAGCAGGATTTTTATTGATTGCTTGATCTAATAATTTTTGGATTTTATTGATTTTTTTCAATGTGGAAAAACTGCTACTCTTTAGTTTAATCATAGAGCCTCTGATCATTGCTTCAATGATTAAATATTCAGCAGTTGCAAGACATTGTTGAGGGGCTTTATCAAGCGACCTCAACATGGTTTCATACATATCCATGCGTTGATTAGCAGGGGTTTGATAACGAATTTTGGCCCAGTTGGCTTCAAGCTCGCCGGGTGCTGTGCAAACAACAGCATTATCTTTTGCAGACCAACACACAGTTGAGATAAGACTGAATAACGCAAACGCTAAAAATCGGGTCATGTTTTTAAAAATCCTCACAATAAAGTTGTATGAAAAGCCTGTGCGCCTGATCGTGGAGTAATGTAGAATATTGATTGCTGCTGCTAAACGCAACAATCATATAGCATCATCGTGCTATATTAACTGACCATGATTTAACCCGATGGTTTCATTAAATCCCAGAAGCTGTTCCAGCCTGCATTTCTCACCAGTTGATGATTTCTTAGCTATTTGGGTTCACAAGCATTTTCATGAAGGAGTGGAATAACAGTGTGTATTTCCGACTGAATAAAGTTTTTGGTGGATTCAAATAGTGAACGAGGGCTTATCAGGCTGGTGAGAAATGCGGGCTAGAACAGACTGGTTGACTAAGGTCGATCTGAATAACTATTTGATACGCAGTTTATGTTCATCAAAAGATTTTCTGTTTAACCCCCTAATCAAGCAGTCTGACGCAAACAAGTCAGCACAGGATAGTATCGTTATTTTCGCACAAACACTGATTGCTTGAGCACTGACTGGATCGTTTTCTCCAGTGGTGACAGGCTTATATTTTTAAATTAAGGAGATTGAACATGAGTGTACTGGTAGGTAAACCTGCTCCCGATTTTACTGCAGCTGCGGTATTGGGCAACGGAGATGTTGTTGATGATTATAATCTTGCCGATGCAAGCAAAGGGAAATATGCACTAGTCGTATTTTATCCACTTGATTTTACTTTTGTTTGTCCGACTGAGTTGGTTGCTTTGGATCACCGTCTGGATGAATTTACCAGTCGTGGTGTAGAAGTGATTGCTGTATCAGTTGATTCACAGTTCACACATAGTGCATGGCGTAACACAGCGGTCAATCAAGGTGGCATTGGTCCAGTCCGTTATACCATGGTTGCTGACGTATCCCATGCAATTGTAAAAAGTTACGATGTTGAAGTGGAAGGTGCTGCGATCGCTTATCGTGGAACATTTCTAATTGATAAAGACGGTATTGTCCGGCATCAAGTGGTTAACGATTTGCCTCTCGGCCGCAACATGGATGAAGCCATTCGTATGGTTGATGCATTGCAGTTTTTCGAAGAAAACGGCGAAGTGTGTCCTGCAGGCTGGCAGAAAGGCCAATCTGGAATGAATCCAGACGCTGCAGGTGTTGCCAGTTATCTGAGCAATAACGCTGATCAGTTATAAAATTCAGCGATTACCTAAATCCTGCAAGTTCTCGACACATCGAGCACGCGTTTTTAATCAGTAGAACTGAATTTTGACTTGTCTTTTTGTCCGTCTTCCGCGTTGTAGAAACAGTTGCGTAGCTTGCTATGCGCCTATTTCTACGCTTTGAAGACGAACAAAAATCCTGCGTCAAACTTTCGTATATTATTAAAT
>JAZGEP010000247.1:0-2893 GCA_036478815.1 Methylococcales bacterium | reverse complement strand
CTGGATCAACGTCATCGTCGTTGCAACCAGTGGTGTTGAGGTATCAGTCCCGGCTTGGGCGTCTCTATCAATATCAAGGGCAATATCAAGGTCGGTGATGCGTTCATGTCATGTTGTTCTGAGGCTGGTGATGAGTTAGGAATGACAAAGTTATTAAATTTCCATTCCTTAACCATTTCAATCGTCACCTATTATCCTGATATTAATGAATTCATACAGAGCTTGACGAGTTTGAAAGCAGCGATTGATTATTTGCATCAACAACTGTCAATTGTTACGCGTGTAACAGTGGTTGATAACAGTGTCAATTCGCGGATCGCCTCCAAAATCTCTCAGCTGTTACAATCGGAGTTGAAAGGCATTTCACAATTATTGACTCCTTCCCTCAATTTAGGTTATGGATTGGGTCATAATCTAGCTGCCGAGAATGGCACAGGTTATTGGCATTTGGTAATGAATGCTGATGTTGAACTGGATGAGGATGCACTCAGTGCAGGGCTAAAATTTCTCAAGCAGCCTGAAAATCAACAGATTGGATTAATCTCACCACATTGCCTGAATGGCGATGGGCAGCGTGCTTATCTATGCAAGCGCTATCCTTCAGTGTTTGATCTGGCATTGCGTGGTTTTGCTCCTGCAGCTTTGCGAGAGTTATTTCAGGCGCGACTGGCAGATTATGAATGCCGTGATCATTCAGAACAGCAAACAGTGCAGCCTATTGTGATTGTGAGCGGTTGTTTTATGTTGTTTCGTGGTCAGGCCTGGCAGGCAACTGATGGATTTGCATCGCAGTATTTTCTCTATTTTGAAGATTTTGATTTATCGATAAGATTAAATCAAGCATGGCGAATAGCCTATGTACCCAGTGTGCGTATTGTCCATCATGGCGGGCATGCTGCGCGTAAAGGACTTAAGCATGTGGCTTTGTTTATGCGTTCGGCCTGGTGCTTTTTTTCTACCCATGGCTGGCGAATCATTTAAGTAATTACCAGTGACAGCTTTGCGTATTGGCTACCTTGATGTATACTTACCTGCTGTTTATTTTCTATTTATGATGATGTTTTTTGTAAGGTGTGAAGTATGAAGACTTTTAGTGCCAAACCGGCAGAGGTCAAACGCGAATGGTTCGTGATTGATGCTGAGGGAAAAACCCTGGGTCGAATGGCAACCGAGATCGCCAGACGTTTGCGTGGCAAGCATAAACCAGAATTTACTCCACATGTTGATACTGGAGACTATATTATTGTTATCAATGCAGAAAAAGTGCATGTAACTGGTAATAAAGAAAAAGATAAAATTTACTATCGCCATACAGGTTATGTGGGCAATTTAAAGCAGATTTCGTTAGGTGATTTGCGCAAGCGCCATCCAGAGCGAATTATTGAAAATGCAGTAAAAGGCATGCTTCCGAAAAATCCATTGGGTCGGGATATGTATCGTAAACTGCGTGTTTACAAAGGGTCTGAACACGGGCATCAGGCGCAGCAGCCTAAGTTATTGGAATTATAGAGAAATAGTGACTTACTCAGATTGCTGAGTAGTTACGAAAAATTTTGCACTCACAGATAAACTAAAAGAAACCTATGGCAGTACAATATAATTACGGAACAGGACGTCGTAAAACATCAACCGCTCGCGTTTTTCTTAAAAGCGGCAGTGGTGAAATCATCGTCAATAAAAAACCGCTGGACGAATTTTTTGGTCGTAAAACTGATCGCATGATCACCAAACAGCCGCTTGAAAAGCTGGAAATGACTGAGCAATTCGACATAATGGTCACTGTTAAAGGTGGTGGTCCATCAGGTCAGGCGGGTGCAATTCGTCATGGTTTAACGCGAGCACTGCTTGATTATGATGAAAGCTTGCGCCCGACACTTCGTGCAGCAGGTTATGTGACCAGAGATTCCAGAATGGTGGAACGCAAAAAGCTTGGTTTACATAAAGCGCGTAAACGTCCACAGTTCTCCAAACGATAACAGAAACTTATTTGTTTTAGGTGGTTTAACGGAATAAAGTTACCAAGATTGCGCAGGATTCTTGTTTCTGACCGAACTATCTCAAGAGGCGCATAGTCATTCTACGCAACGATTGAGATTGCGTTTGTCAGAAGCAAAAAGACAAGCAAGGTTGGTAACTTTATTTCGTCAAACCACCTTAACTGGGTGGTCTTGTTTCTGGTCTAGATATTGTTGTGATAATGATATTGGGGGATCGTCCAACGGCAGGACTGCGGACTCTGACTCCGTCAATCTAGGTTCGAATCCTTGTCCCCCAGCCAATCTAAGCCCCGAAGGTTGTTAATCTTCGGGGCTTTTTTGTAGCATCAGAATTATCTTTTTCGGAGAGAATAATTCAGAAAATGTTTCATTGATTCTATTGTTACGATGATTGGTTTAAAATAAGGTTTGGCGATTATTAGAAGGATGACCATGTCGACACCCAACATACACCATTTTTTTCATAGCCCGACTTTTACCTTTGCATACGTCGTTTCTGATTCGGTGACAAAACAGTGTGTCGTGATTGATTCTGTGCTTGATTATAACCAGGCTGCAGCCCGAACCTCGACTGGTTTTGCTGATGAGATTATCGAATACATTGAAGAACATGAGTTGTCACTGCAATGGATTCTTGAGACTCATGCACATGCAGATCATTTAACAGCATCTCATTATCTGAAAGAGAAACTGGGTGGTCAAATAGGGATCGGTGCCCGTATTTCAGAAGTTCAAGAGATTTTCAAAGGACTTTATAATCTGGAAGATGGTTTTCAGGCGGATGGATCGCAGTTTGATCGATTGTTTAAACAGGGAGACGTATTTTCAATTGGTGATCTGTCGTGCAGCATTATGGAAACGCCAGGTCATACGCCAGCATGTATTACTTATATTGT
>JAZGEP010000246.1:0-4389 GCA_036478815.1 Methylococcales bacterium | reverse complement strand
CCGTTCTTAACGTTTTAGTATCAGATATTTCTGGATCTTCAGCGTCCTCGGGTGGAAAGTTCTGAATTTGTTCGACGGCTGATTTCACATCGTCCAGCACTTCGCGGTCATTAGCATCATCGCTGAGTTCAACAGTGACAGTACCAGCGCCTTCGGCAGCAGTTGAACGAATTTTTTCAACACCTTCAAGACCTGTCACCGCCTCTTCAATGCGTCGATTAATACTTTCTTCTACTTCATCCGGTGTGGAACCTGGATAGGGAACAGTGATGGTAATGGTATGTGGATCGATCTCAGGAAAAATCTCGACCGTCGTATTCAGAATTGCGCCAGCTCCGCAAAGCATTAACACCAACATCAGTAAATTGGAGGCAATATGATTATCAGCAAACCAGGCATACAAGCCTTGATTGGTTTTAATCGGTTGGGTTGACTGACTCATGGTTGTTCTATGGTGCGCACTTGCATCTGTTCAGTCACAACTTCCAGAGTACTGCTGATAATCACCGTATCAGTTGGCATTGCTTGCAACCAGATTTCACTTTCAGATTGATGAATGATGTCTGGTTTAAAAAACTCCAGTCGTCCATTTTCTACGACCCATAAAACTCCGCCTTCACGTAAAACCAGACGTGGTAGTACAGTAATATTGTCCAATTCTCGTGCTCTGAATTCGACATTAACAAACAAGCCAGGAATCACTTCTTCGCGTAATTGTTTTGGAATATCCTTGGCTTTCAGAGAAACAACCACACGAGCCAGTCGTGAAACACTGTCCAGTTCGCTCTCTACTCGAACAAGTCGACCTTGCAAACGATGTGCTTTCCCAGCGAGTTGAATCAGAATATCAACGCTGCTTTTGGTCTTGTTTTTATCTGCATTAAACTTGGCAGATGACTGATTGGCTAACCCCAGATCCAGCCACACCAGCTGATCAACCTCCAGTGGCACAGGGATCTCCAACAATTCACTGCTGTAAACCATGCCAACAGACTGATTGGCATTCACCACTTCGCCAACATCAATGCTGGCTTGCACAACCCTGCCAGCAAACGGCATACGAATACGGGTACGTTTTAAATTGAGTAGCGCTTGCTGCAAACGTGCTTTTGCTGCTTGTAAACTGGCCTTGGCTTCAGCAATTTGTGGTTCACGACTAACCAATACAGGAGCAGGCTGATCCTGATGTAAAGCATGCCATTCTTCAATCGCAGCATCTGCTTCCGCCGCTTCCAGTTGCAGTGTACGTTTGGCGCTGGCAACCTCGCTTTCAGCACTGGTGACTGCCAACTGATAGTCGATTTGTTCGATTTCCAGCAAAACGGCGCTTGCTTTAAAGTAGCCGCCAGCTCGCAGTTGCGGATGAATACGCACGATCCGTCCACCCACTTGCGGTACGATATTAATCCGGGTTCGTGCTTCAATAGTGCCGTTACCACCAATGATCAATGTTCTATTTTCAATTCGACTGTTTAGCGTCTTAACCAATGGGGCATAGTTAACTTTTTCAGTCTTCGGTGGCTCTTGTTTAAACAGGGTTAAACCTTTGGCACCAAAATAGCCAACCAGCAAAATGATCAACACCAGTAACGGTTGCAACAACCAGTGATAAAGTTCACCTATTCGTTTCAGCGTCTTCTTCATTGCTGTGCAACACTCAATTGTTGATTATTTATTGGCAACCAATGACCACCAATCGCTAAATGCAAGTTTATTCTGGAATTCCAGCGCTGCTGCTCGACTTGCAAGAACAAATCTTCAGCAATCTGTCTGCGGCGCTCGGTTTCCAGCACAATCAGCAAGCTATCAATACCGCGACCATAGCGTTGTTTCGCAAGCGCTTCAGCATGTCTGGCTTCTGTCAGTTGTTGTTTAATCTGACCGATACGCCGATCAAGCAACCGATTGCTCACCAGCGCATCTTCAACTTCGCGTACTGCTGTCAACACAAGCTGACCATAGCGCGCTGCCTGTGCTTGCAAACGTGCTTCGGCAGCTGCAACCTGTGCTCGCAAACGACCGCCTTGAAACAAGGTAGTTGCCAACTCTCCGGCAACACTGGCTATCAGATTATCCAGAGAAAAAAATTGTGACAGTGAATTGGTATTGGTGCCAAGACGACCTGTTAAGGTCAAATCAGGATACAAATCAGCCAACGCCACTCCAATGCGTTGATGGTTGGCAATGCTTCTGAATTCAGCTGCTTTAAGATCAGGACGACGATCCAATAACTGCATGGGAATACCGGTTATTTGCTGATCAAGAGCAGGTAAATCAGTTAATTTCGACTCGATAGAAAGACGTTGCACTGGCGCTCGACCAAGTAAAGTATCCAGTGCGTGACTTGCCAGTTCAACATTAAGTTCTAAAGCGGTTTGATTGGCTTGTGCTGATAACATGTTTTCTCTGGCCAGCCGCACATCCACAGCAGAAGTACCTGTGACTCCACGCTGGTAACGACGGTCAACTGTTTCCAGAGTCAGCTGGCGACTGGCAGTAATTTGTCGAGCAACTTGTAGACGTTGCATAGTAATCATCAGTTCGACATGTTGCCGCATCACATTGGCAATCAAGCTGTTAGTAAGCGCTTCACGATCCTGTTCCAACGCCGCCAGATCAGCTTGTGCAGCGGAATATGCATGACGTAAGCGTCCAAACAAATCCAGTTGCCAACTCAGCGATAATGACATTGAATGCCGCGTGGAAAATATACCACTGCTGGAATTTCCAATCACTCCGCCACTGCCATTGCTGCTAAATTGCGTTGCAGTACTGATAAAATTACGTTGTGGCGAATACCCTAGATTAACTGATGGCCAAAATCCAGCAAACGCAGAATCCAGCAATGCTTGCGATTCCAATACATTGGCCGCAGCCAGTTTCAAATCATAATTGTGTAGTAGCGCTTGATCAACCAATTGATTGATTTGCGGATCATCGAATTGATGCCACCATTCTATTAACTCAAGCTGGTCAATCAGTTCAAACTGGGATTCAGTAGCTACGTTGCTGTTATTCCCGCTCTGATCACTAACATAAGGCTGCGCAAGCAATAACTCCACTTCATCACGTTGATAGTCACCCACCATTGAGCAAGCACTTAACAGACTACATAAACCAATGACTGCGACACCAGCCATGCATGTCGATGACATTCTCAACTGATTCATGTCAACCATGGTTATTGCCAGATTGTTGGTTTTGTGCCTGAATACCAGCCAGACTCACCAGATAGATATGCTTTGCCAACTCCTGCATACACTGCTCATCCAACTGCATGTCTGGATATAACCGTGTCATCACAGGCTTACCAATCTTATAGAGATTGCATTGTCCAATCACACTGAAACAATGGAAACGAATCACCTGTTCCTCACTATTGTCTGGTAAAAGAGCATAAATAATCTGCCGCAACTGGAGATGAACGGGACGGATCAGTTTTTCTACCACCTTATCCAACACCGGGCTGGGATTGGCTAATTCCTGCATATGGATTTGATCCATCAATGAGGCTGTTCCCAAACGCAATCCACGTTGCAAAAACCATTGGATAAACAAATAGAGCTGTTGTTCAGGATCATTTTCAGCCTGCAAAAAATCAGGTTGTCCAACACCTTGCTTCTCGCAACCGTATAACACCACCTCAGCGTAAAAACTCGCCTTATCACGAAAATGATAATTAATAGCAGCAATATTTGTCCCGGCACGCTTGACAATTTCCTGAATTGTCGCAGCCTGATAGCCTTGCTCAGCAAACACATCCAGTGCTGCATCAAGTAATCGTTGTGGTGTGTCTTTCGCCATAGAATTTGATATTACCACTTAAAACTATAATTTAAAATGTTTATTTGATTTTTAGAACCAAATATTCAAACAGCATGTAGTTGATTAGGAACGTGCATGAAACCTCGCACTGACAAGATTCAAACTTCCTGACCCAAGAACCAATGACGATGGGTTGCCAATTTACACCTGAATTCAGGTAAGGAACGAGCAAGAAATAACTTCAACAACTGGCGCAGGATTTTTATTTGTCTTCAAGGTGTAGAAACAGGCACATAGTGAGCTATGTAACTGTTTCTGCAACACCGAAGATAGACAAAAAAAACAAGTCAGTTGTTGAAGTTATTTTTTGTTCGTTCCTAAGTCTCATGTGGCTTTGATTTGCTGTATTAGCACTATTAGGAGTGAGGATTTAATAATATCCTCGCTCCTAATAGTGCAACGAGTAACCGATGACTACCGTATTTTGGTGCATACTCGTAGAGACAGGGACTCCAAATGCTGAAACACGTTGAGTTTGATTTTCGTGAAATGCGTGAACATATGTAAGGTGGAACTCATTGTTTTTATCTGGGTTATAGGTGATTCCAGCGGTGACATGCTGAG
>JAZGEP010000245.1:0-13288 GCA_036478815.1 Methylococcales bacterium | reverse complement strand
CAAAGTGATTTTGTCGTTACGAGCACTGGTTCAATCAAAAGGGCGTTGGCAACAATTTTGGGGGAATATTGAGCAATATGGCGCACAAGTGTGTTTGTAGGATGACATTATTTTAAATCAGCACCCGCTTTAGGCTGGTGAGAAATGTGGGCTAGTTAGATTGCATGAATGCGAGGGATTGTCTCTTTCGGTAAACAATGATGATTTGCATCACTATGCAGTTGTTGATTCTGGCTCTTCTGGTATCGCTGCACCGGGTTCATTAACATTTTCTGGCACATTGCTAACTTCTCGAACAACTTCTTCTGACGCAAGCAATAATCCTTTGCGATAGAGTTGGTTGGCGACTTCCAGTTGCCCCTGTTGTTGAGATAATATGTCACCTAACAGTTGATATGCCGTTACGCTTGGATCCAGCTCAATGCTGCGCTTAAGGTAAGTGATAGCTGCATCGTTTTTGTTTTGACGCATGCAAATACGTCCCAATACACGATGTAATATGGCGTCATCTCCATGTTTTTTAAGGTATTTTTCGGTAAGTTTGAGCTGTTTTTCTGGGTTGGATGATTCGATTGAACCCAGTAATACTAGTAAAGTTTCATCCCAGTTTTTAGAGAGTGCTTTCTGTAAATCTTTTTCAATGTCTTGACTGGCATTGGCTTCAATAACTCCAGCAAAATAGATTGCACTAACACCCGGAAAACGCTTAATCCGATCAGGAGTGGCGTTCCACACTTCCTTGAGTTGCTCAAAGTCGTTATTGGCCATTGCTTGTTTGAGTCGCTCGCTAGAACTCTGCACTTCTGTTGTTTGTATATCCAGATTCAATAGTGCTTTATTTTTTTGCAGGCTCGGCAACAGGTTATGTATGGCATCCCAATCGTTTAGTTTTTCATACGTCTTATGCAGCAAGCGTTGTACTACTGCATGACCTGGGGTGATTTGTTCAAGCCGGGTGAGGGTGTCTAAGGCTTGATCATATTCTTCACCGGATAAATGCAATTCTGCTTTGATAATGCCTACAGAGACATCGGAATCTGGCGTTGAATCGTATGCTTGTCTGAGGTATTCGTTGCGTTTATCAAACGCACCCCTTGATTGAGCAGTTCTGGCAGCAGTGAGATAGTGAATTAATGGAGTGGCGCTGTTGGCAGCATGTTTGATTAATGTATTCTCAGCTTTTTCAAAATTACCTTCAGCAGAATCAATCAAACCAGCAACAAGCGCATGCTGTGATAAGCTCTGTTTTTTTGTCAATGATTTTTCCCTGATCATTGACGGGCTTTTCATTAACAATGTGAGCGCACGCGCCAACATGTAAAATAAAATAAATGCCAGTGACAGAATGATAGCAAAAACATAAAAAGTGGTTTCAAGATTGTATTTGCCGATACCAATAATTACCTGGCCTTTATCACTTTCAGTGGTTAAATAGTCACCCAGAAAATAGGCGGCCAATCCCGCAAGTACAACAGCAATAATAGCGACAGTCAGTTTTTTCACTGTGTCACTCCTGTTTTCCTGGTTTGTTTGATGTCTGCTTTCACTGATTTCTTTTTAACTTGGGGTTGCTGAGACTTGTTAGTACCGGCTTGTTGATCAGTCCTAAGGCGGAACTTTGTAACATCTCTAAGCATCTTCAGTGAGCGGCTGATGTCCGGTATTTGTGAGTGTAGGTGGACTGTTAGTAATTTTTCCAAGATCTGCTGTGAGTTTTTTACTTGAGCTGTTTTGGTATCAAAATTGTCAACCAGCCATTCTTTTGCAGACGATATGCTGGTATGAAATTCCGCATCATTTCTACGTACCAATGCGGATTTAGCGATATCAATCCGAATCATCAGGTCTTCACGAATAATTCTGGCTTCTTCGGGATGTAATAATGTAATTGCATTTGAGTCACGTTTACGAACGATTACCAATTCCTTGAGGTCAGTCAGTGCTCGACCCACGATTGTCGTATTCTGTTGATCCTCTGCTGATGGTTCGAGATTGCGTTCTGGTTGAGCAGGAGCAACGTTAATTGTTGGCAGGGCAAGTTGCAGCGTATGTGCCTGTTTCTGTATTATTGTGAGTTGGCTTATCAGTTTAATAATATCTGGGCTATTGACGCTTTTTAATGCATTAATTTCTTCTGCGATTTCTGCGCGTACCTTAAAAACTCCACCATCACCACTTTCTCTTAAACGGTGGTCTGCAGCTTCCAGCGCCATTATTGTAGTTTTTATATCCTGAGTAAGCTGTAGTCGTTCATTGGCAACACTTAACAGGTATTCAGCATCGGCGACTAACCAATCACCTCTGGTTTTGCCGAGTTGGCGTTGAATATTGTTGATCTTTCCATCAAGTTGTGAATGCCGATTTTTCAAACGGTCTTCAAACAGTTTGCTTTGTTCTTGTAGCTGACGCTCATTTTGCTTATCGGTATTATTCAGGGTTTCTGTCAGATTAGAGAGTTGCTTTTCTGCGGTTGCCAGCTGAGATTGGGTGGTATTGATTTGTTTGCGTAACTCGATAATACGTTTGTCGCCCTTGTCCAGGTTTCCACCCAAACCTTCCTGCCGGGATCTAAGTTGATCCCAGAAAAAATATCCAGCGCCTGCCAGTGCAAGCAGTCCCAACAAGGTGAATGCGATAACAACGGATCCTATTGAAACTCTTTTTTTATTTGATTTGCTCTTGATTGCCACAGACTGTTTTTCTGCAACAGGAGCTGTTGTTTGTGAGTTCATTTCTGTGTTTTCTACCACTGTTAGTGCTCCAGCTTTCTCAAATGTTATTAGTCTGATTGTACACGTGGTGTGCTTTTTAGGCGAATTTTATGTCTTTGTACAATGTACAATCGTTTCGAAGATGCCTTTGTCCGAAGTTGATGAAGCGACAACAATATTGGATAACCCTGTTTTGATGCCTGCATCACGAATACGCTGGCTTAGTGCAACAATTGTGGTCTTTTGCAGTAGTTCAAAACCCTGGTCACCAATCAGCTGAATGAGATTATTTAATCCTTCCACACTGGTGACAGTCACGTAGTCAATAGCCTGACAACGCCATTGGTCAAGCAATGATCCCGTATTGCTATCAGGGCAAATACGGCGATAGACATCCACCGTCGTTACCATACCTCCGTGTTGGATTAAGCATTTTTGCAGTATATTTCTGCCGCCTTCACCTTTAATTATCAGGCAATTCCTATGTTCAGTCAGTTGCATGATTGTTGAAGCAAGTCCTTCGCTGCTGGAGATGTTTGGAATCAAATTAACCGTTATTCCATGCTTGCTTAAGCTATTTGCTGTGTTGAGGCCGATTGCAGCAATCTTTGTGATTGGTTTGATCGGTAGCTGGTTATTGGTGACGGTGATCGCGTGATTTACGGCATTGGCACTGGTGAAAATTATCCAGTCCCAGGCTTCAGTTTTGGAAAGTTGTTGGTGAATTAAATGAGTGTTATTTGGTGCAATAATTTCTAGTACTGGAAATAGAATTGCTTGTCCACCGGCTTGTTCAATCAATTCAGATAATTGCTTACTCTGTAGTTTTGGACGAGTGATCAGTATGCGACTGTCCTGAAGTGGTTTGTTCTGATCATTCATACAGTTGAGCCAGGATTGTCTCTGCACCCATGGACAGTAACTGTTGTGCTAATTCAGAGCCGAGTTGTTCTGCTTGATGTGCATGACCACTGATTTCTGCACGAATGATCTGTGAACCATCGGGCATCGCAACAAGCCCTCTCAGTCTAAGTTGATTGTTGCCAGTCAATTCAGCAAAACCACCAATAGGCACTTGGCAACCGCCATTCAGCCCCTCATTCAAAGCACGTTCGGCTTGTAACCGGATTGCTGATTGTGAATCATTGATTTGCTGCAACCATTGGTTGAGTTGCTCATCGTCGATACGGCTTTCAATACCAATCGCTCCTTGCCCAATGGCTGGCAAACTGTCTTCGGGAGCGAGTTTTTGCGTAATCTGATGTTCCAGACCCAGACGTTTTAATCCGGCACTGGCAAGAATAATTGCGTCATAATCACCATTTTCCAGCTTCGATAAGCGTGTATTGACATTGCCTCGTAAGCTCTTGATGCTAAACTTTGGATTGTTGGCCAGTAACTGGGATTGTCTGCGCAGGCTCGAAGTGCCAATTGTCGCATTGGCGGGAAGTTGATTAAACCTGGAATAGTTTACAGAAACAAAGGCATCCGTTGGATCTTCCCGAGGCAGGATTGCTGACAGTTGCAGACCCGCAGGAAATAAAACCGGAACATCCTTCATTGAATGTACTGCAATATCAGCTTTTTGATCCAGCATTGCTTGTTCCAGTTCTTTGACAAACAGACCTTTTCCTCCAATTTTAGCTAATGGAGCATCCAGAATCCTGTCACCTCGAGTGGTTATTTCAAGGAGTTCTGTTGTTATGTCAGGGATGGTGTTGATCAATAGCTCAGCCACATGGTTGGCTTGCCATAGCGCAAGTGCGCTGCGGCGTGTAGCTATACGGATAATTCGCTGTGTCATGAGTAAAGTGTAAGCTTATTTAAGAACAAGAAAGGGTTGGTTCGAGACCGGAGATTGTAGTCAGAGAAAGACGTTTTGTGTCATATTTCTGATCATTTGAACAACTCCCAAGCAGTATTGATAGGCTAAAAAATATAGTTGTTAGCTGTCTGTGGTTTTTTTGTTTGAAAGTTGTTTGCTTTTGATGAATCCAGCGAGTTTTTTGACAAGTCCAGCGAGTTTTCCTCTGAGACTATTTGTATTGTAGATGTAAAGGTTGTGGTGACTACGCACTTGATCAGTCCATTCCAGTTTATGACGCATGCGATCTCCCAGGAAATCGAACTCTCTCGCACCTTCTTTAAAAGCCTGTTCGACAGAAAGATCAACAAGATGTGTACCCGGCGAATACTGTTTGTAATGATCGTCGAATGATGTTTTTAATTGTCCCCAACATTGTTTAAAGTTGTAACAAAGTCCGTAGGCAACAGGTTTAGTATCAATATACAAAACATTTGCCATTAGCAAACCGTTGGTAGCCATTAAAGGTAGTAATTGTTCGTAGTAATGTTGCTCAACAGGGCGATGAGATATCGCCATTCCTGCTTCAACCTTCCAACTATTTGCTTCAATCTGTAGTATTTCTTCCAGTAATTGATCAATATCAAATTCATCAGAATACCAACGCACGCTGATTTCCCCAGCTTTAGCCACGGTTTTAGCTTTGCGTTGTAAACGGTATCTGAATGATCGGCTACGTGATGCCAGATAACTATCCCAGTCGGTTGAAATCGTTAAGTAAGGAGATGCTGTGTTAGGAATGCTCTGCACTGAATGTGATTGAGTGTTTAATTGTTCAAGCAGTTGTGGGTACGAGGGGTCTTCGATTACCAGATTGGGGGTGATACACAAATCCCAGTCACCAATTGTTTGCAAGAACAAGATGAAAAGTTCTGGTTGAGCTCCTGCGCCTAAAGGTATGGCATGATATGAAATGATGTTTGTTGTTAATTCAATTGTCTTGAGTGGAAGTCCATAAACAGATGTTTGTTTGCGCTGGAAAGGAATCACAGAGACAAGTTGGTCTTTTTGATCAATAGCACACCAAACTTCGACTAGATGACCAACCTCAAAAGCTTTGCAGATGGCATTTAGCCATTCAGGCATTTGAGTGGGTTCGAGTGCTTCCGCTTCTAACAATAGCTGCCAATCTACAGCATGGTCATGAAGTGCTTGTTCTAAGGTTATTATTTTAGTGTTGTAAGACATCAATTTTAATGAGTATAGAGTTGGTAGGCAGATTTAGGAGCCGAGGATATAAAGGCTTTTGAATTTTGAGTAATCTTTTGGTTTCACCGAAGCGCTAAGTAAGATAGCTACATGCTGCGCCTTAAAGACAATCAAAAATTATATGTATTTTCGTAAGTTATTGATTATAAGTCAATTTGTGAGGTTTTCGAGTTTGGAGATATTATCCTGGAATGTATTTATCAAGTAACGGAGTAGCGGTCTGCATAAATTTTACTAACCGATTTTCAGCTGAACCCAGATCCTCTGTATCGGAAATGACGGTGGTATAACGCACCAGCGCACCATCTGTTCGATGTTGTGTTAACGCATCCCAAAACAAATACCATTTTACCAGATATTCATTGGTGAGATTGCGACCACGTTGATCAAACCAGTAGTAAACCAGTTGTCGTGTTCTGCCTTTTTGAATCAATACACGATTAGTTTCAACTGATTTGCCGTTAACATCAAGTGTTTTATTAGTGACAGATTGAATTTTCCAGCCCCCGCCCGGTATGCATGAGCGTGGAGAATGGATGGAGCTACCCTTGCGCTGGGATTCATAATAAGCGACATATAAATTAACAGGCGGGTTAATGCTGTCGGTAAAGTCTGCCATCAAATAATCGTCAAAGTTTAACAGATCGCGATATTTTTTTTCCATGACGATGCGTTTGCCAGTCCACGGGCTAAACGTCGTTGGAAAATCGATAAAGTGCATACGTTCGGGTTTGATTTCTTCTCTGTTATCAATGGCTGCAACAGCAACGCCACAGAGCATTAACACAATCCCAATCACTATCCCTTGGGGAAAATAATGACTTGTAATCACAGTGACAGGTGTGTTTGTTTGTTTCTGTATAGTGTCTGACAGGTTGTCTGATTGAGGTGATAATTTTGCCAACAACCACATTTCAAATAAAAGCACAGCAAGACAGAGCATAAATATTGCCCAGCCTTCAAAATCGTGAAGAAAGCCGTTAGCCATACCAATTCCCCAATATTCCACCAAAACACCGATCATGGCGATGCGAAAACTGTTCATGAAAATAGTAATGGGAATGCTGGAAAGGAAAATAACAGTACGTTTCCAGAGTGGACCGTTAAAAAAGTAAGCACATATAAAAGCCAGGCTCATCAAAGGAAATAAGTATCGTAAGCCATTGCAGGCTTCGACAACCTGTAATTGGTATGTCCCCAGGTCAATAACGTTACCTTCCAGGTTGACTGAAATGTTACACAAACGAATTATTTCCACCCCAAGGCTGGATGAGATTAATTGTAATTGTGTTGATAATGAACGGTAAAGGAAATCCGGGAGTGGAATCATGAAAAACAAGATGACTAAAGGAACCCAGATTATTTTGAAGCGATTGCTGCCTTCCATCGCCAAAACGATGCCAAAAATCAATAACACCAAAGCATATTGCTCAATGATATAGAGTGTACTGATTTCACCTAATACAAACAAAAATATTGCGAAAACAGCAACGCCAACACCGATCCACGACCCACGGGGAGTTATGCTGTTTAATCGATGTTTTTCTTGCCAAATCAGATAAACCGTAACAACTGGAAGTAGCCATCCATGACTGTATTCTTCCGCGTTATTCCACTTGTAAATCATCGCATCAATGCTATCGCGAAAGACATAGCCGATTATGGCGGCAAGAATCCCATAGGCAACCCAACGCAAATAGGGTGCTGTTTGGTCAAGTATTACATTGTTTTGTATATGATTGTGTATTGAATTCATTCTGTGAATATTCCAAGCCAAATCTGTGTCTTTTGTCTTTGTATACAGGAAAAGCTAATTTACCAAAGATAATTAATTTATAACCACTCAGCGTAATCAGTAACTGCTCAGATTGCCCTCTATTGTGTCCAAGAGCAAGGCGAAAGCGCGGAGTTTGCAAGTGTAAATGAGCCCTTTCAACGAAGCTATTGGGCAAAATAGAGGGTAAGCTGAGTAGTTACATTAATTTATTCCGAAGATTTTTACTCTCTGCAATTTTTATGCGCGGGTATCTATAATATACCAACTAAAGTTACTTGGCTAAAAAGCAACATCATGATGCTTGTTCATCCAATGATTGAGTACGGGGCTACTTTCCTGCAGAGATGCGACTCATCACTTCAAGTCACAGTCTATTATAATGATAGAATGGGTGGCCAAGAGAGCCACTTAGGAGTGCAATCAAGTTGATGTCTAAAAGGGATATGTTGATGCGAAAATGTTTGTGCAATTACACAGCTTTACATTGTCTGCTAACGCGGATTTATTGCGTAATGTTGCTCATCATCCTTATTGGGATGAGTGGTTGCAGTGGTGATACCATTCAACGTCAAGCACAACATTTGGCCAAGGCTCAACAGTTCTATGACCAGGAACACTATGAAAAAGCAAGAATTGAGACACAAAACGTACTGCAATTAAACGATAAACATGTTGAAGCACTCTATTTGCTGGGTCTGGTCGCAGAGAAAAAGAAAGACTGGAAAAAAGCCTATGTTAGCTTCAGTCGTGTAATAGAAGAGTTGCCTAATCATTTTGATGCCCAAATTAAATTGGGACAGATTTATTTGTTATCTGGCGAGCAAGAAAAAGCGAAAGAAAAGATTGGGCTTGTTCTGGAAACAGACCCTGAAAATATCGATGCACGATTGTTGCAAGCAATCGTACACCTGCGCAGTAAAGAAAACGACGAGGCCCAAACAATTGTTTCAGAAATACTAGCCGTAAAGCCTAATCATGTAGAAGCGACCTCACTGTTGGTGCAAATAATGGTCAGTCAAGGCAAACATGATGCTGCTTTGAAAGGTCTACAGAAAGCAATAGCAGTGCATCCTGAAGACAAAAGTTTACGATTGTTGAAAATATCCTTACATAAAAAGCTCAATCAGTTTGTTGAGGCAGAAAATGAGTTTAATCAGATTGTCGAATTAGCTCCTGATAACGTGACACTAAAGTATGCGCTGGCTGAGTTTTATGTTTCTGTCAAGAAGATTGATGAAGCAGAAACTTTGTTGCAGACAATGATTAAACAAACTCCAGACGATATTAATCCGAAGCTGGCATTAATAAAATTACAGACTCGTTTTAAAAATCTTGAACAGGCTGATAAAACCCTTGAAGGATTTGTGACTGAACAGCCTGAGCAGTATAAGCTTCAATTTTTATTAGCTGAATTACGCAGGGGCGAACCAACAAGAGCGCGCGCACTCTATAACAGAGTTATCGAACAGGATGGAACTGGTAATCATGGATTAGAGGCACGAGTTCAACTGGCGAAAATGGCAATACAAGCAAAAGATAAGGATCAGGCACGTATCTATGTTGAGCAGGTGTTGACGGAAGAAAATGAGAACAAACAAGCGTTATTAATACGCGCCAGCTTGTTTCTGGACGACAAGAAAATTGAATCAGCAATTACTGATTTAAGATCAATTTTAGGTACTGATCAGCAATTTGAACCAGCATTACGTCTTTTAGCTGTTGCACATATTGTTAATGGTGACAAAGAGTTGGCCAGAGAAAACCTGGAAAATGCTGTCAAAAGCAATCCTAAAAGTGCAAAATCTCGTACCATGTTGGCTGGATTAATGCTCAGGGATCAAGAGATCGATAATGCAACAGACATCCTTGAGCAAGGACTTAAACTTAATCCTAATGATGCTACTTCGTTGGAAATGCTGTCTAAGATTTATATCAACCAAAAACAATGGGAATCAGCAACAAAGTTTGCGCGAGCATTGCTGGCGAACAGTAAAGATTCTTTAAAAGCGCACTTCTTGCTTGGATCAATATACCAGCAACAAGGTGATTATCAACAAGCTGTTGACGAATACCAGCAGATACTTGCTGAAAAACCAGATAATTTCACTGTATTAAGGCGTTTAATTCAAACCAATATTGCGCAAAAAAAGCCAGATCAGGCGCTGCAATATTTGCAGAAGCGGTTGTCCAGTGATGCTAAAGATGCCATTACCTATGAGCTAATCGGAGAGATTCAAGTCTGGCAGAATAAGATAGTAGAAGCAGAACAATCATATCTTGCAGCAATCAATGCCGATCCTAAATTGGTTGTTGCCTATCAACAACTGGCACGATTGTATTTGCAGAAAAAACAGTTTGAGAAAGCATTATCAATTTATCAGCAAGGATTAGTCGCTATACCTGAGCAGCCCGACTTGTTGATGGAGTTAGCAGTGTATTATCAAGACAATAGACAAATTGAACTGTCTATTAAAACTTATAGACAATTGATTCAAGTAAAGCCGAATAATCTTTATGCAGTTAATAATTATGCAGCATTAATCTCGGATAGTACTGAAGATAAAGTGATGCTGAGTGATGCAATGGTTCTTGTCGATCAATTTAAATTGACCAATCAACCCACATTTTTGGATACTTATGGGTGGTTGGCATATCGTCTTGCCAACTATGATAATGCAGTTCCAGCTCTAGAAAAAGCAGTAGAGCTGGCGCCGGATTTTCCGGTTTTTCGTTATCATCTGGGTATGGCTTATTATGCTGTGAATAGAGATGCGGCAGCGCTACGAGCATTAACACAAGTGATTGAATCTAAGGATGTTGATTTTAAAGGTGTTGATGAGGCTCGAAAATTGGTTGATGAGCTTAAGAAAAATCAGACATCTTGAGCCTTATACATCAGGTGGTTTGCGAAACAAAGTTACCAACCTTGCTTGTTTTTTTTGCTCCTGACCAACGCAATCTCAATCGTTACGTAGAATGACTATGCGCCTCTTGAGACAGTTCGGTCAGAAACAAGAATCCTGCGCAATCTTGGTAACTTTATTCCGTCAAACCACCTAAGGGGTCGTTCGAGAATAGGGGTTCTAAAATTGACTCACTATTCGCCTCAATTGGCTGAAATATCTGACCTATAACAAGAGCGGGGTTCCTTTGCTACGGTTTCTATTCTCCGGACAGCCTCTTGAGATAGTTTGACGTTACTGGCAATCACGACCCTGGATGTTGGTCAGCCGTTTAAGCTTTAAGTTGTTAGCGCCTAATAAACCAAAGTTAAAATCGACTTGAATAGTATTGCAGTTCACAACAACTAATGTCATTGGGCCAACATCAGTTCGGCTAGCTCGTTGATCTGAAAAGTTCAAAAATCTGGGGCCTTGAAGGCGCTGCATGGTTAATGTTATTTGTTCAGCATTCTCCGTTAAAAATTCATTGCCAACTAACCACAGAGGTTGTCCAGACTCATCGAAGGTATACCAAGTGATGAAAACGAATCTGCCTTGTGCATTATTGCCAACAGTGAGAATAAATCCCTGATCAAGTAATCCATCGACCACATAACTACCAGACAAGCTGCCATCTATTGGTGCGGTCGGGGGTTTTGGCTCACCGTCACTGAGCATAAATACACCGCCGGCGGTCGCCATATAGATATTTCCACCCTGGTCTTCACCAAAGGTAAACATTCCGGCACCAGATTCAACCAATATTTCGGTTTGCCAAATATTCTGGTTCTTTTTTAGTGACCAGATGCGGCCAGTACAAAAATCCCCATACAGGTAACGTCCAGTAAGATCTGGGTAAACAGTCCCGCGATAGACTTGACCGCCAGTGATAGAGCAGCCTTCTGAGTGATCATATAAAGCCGCTGGCATGGTTAATCCAGAATTGTCACAGGTGCTGGCGTTAAAGCAGGAATTGGCTTCCATAATATTCCAGCCGTAGTTTTCGCCGCCAGTGCTGTTGGCAGGTTGGAAATTAACTTCCTCATATTCAGCTTGACCAACGTCAGCTATAAATAAATCACCGGTTAAACTGTCAAATGACATTCGCCAAGGATTACGCAGTCCTAGTGCCCAAATTTCGGATCTGGTGTTCGCGTCATTGACAAAGGGATTATCAGCTGGAATGACAAATCCCGAAGCTTGACTTTCTACATCCAGACGAATTATTTTGCCTAATAAACTCTGGTGATTTTGCCCGTTGCCTTGTGGATCACCACCGTTTCCACCATCACCCAGACCAAGGTAGAGCATTCCATCTGGGCCAAATTCGATACGGCCGCCATTGTGGTTGCTAAATGGTTGAGTGAACTCCATCAGGATTTCTTCGCTGTCTGGGTTAGCCGAGTCGCCACTCGCAATGAATCGCGATAACACTGTGTTGCCATCGGTATTACTGTAGTAGAGATAAATCCGACCGTTGTTAGCAAAATCAGGGGCGAAATCAAGGCTTAGTAAACCTTGTTCTCCGCCCGATTGTACCCGGCTGGAAATATCAATAAAAGGTTGTGGTAGTAGTTGTTCATTTTTAAGAATACGAACAATACCAGATTGTTGTAGTAAGAATAAGCGTTGGCTGTTATCACCAGCATGTTTAATATCCACCACAGAACCCAGGTTTGTAATCTGGGTTAGCTGTAAGTCGATTGCAAGAGCAGGTGTAATCCAAAACCCCGCTAGTACAAGCAGGAGATGTCTGCTGTGCAATATTTTTTGCCATATAGGTGGGCTGAAAATAGTAGCTGTAGCGAGGAAAAGCCTTTTTGAGATAGAATTTATTATTATCATTATTATTAAGTGTAGTTGTTCTATTTAAGGGCAAATCTGCTTGCAACGGAGTTTGGGGCACTGAATGCGCCCTTCATAGTGATGAAAGACCCAATATATTTCACCACACATGATTGAAAGTGTGGTCAATAAGGGCTTTTCCGCAGTAGGGTTGCTTTTCTTAAGGTAACTCGCAATAAATAACCCACCAGATTGCGCAGAATTTTTGTTTGCCTTCAAGGCGCAACGGAGGGCGCATAGCTGGCTATGTAACCGGAGTTGCAACGCGGAAGACAGACAAAAAGACAAGCAAGGTGGTGGGTTATTTATTGCGAGTTACCTAAGCAGTTGACCTAACTGTAGATTGATGGAGTGTTAGATATTGTTGCGATGTGTAGTGTCGATTGTTTCTGCTGATGAGGTAGGCGATTGTAGCGCAGAGACCATTGTTGGTACGTTTACTGAGTCATTTTGACTACTTTTCATGTCTTCAGAAAAACAAGCTGACAGTAGTAAAGCGCAGGCAATAATTAATAATATTCTCATGTTGATATCCTTAGAAGATCCAAAAGTTGTTATTAGCAAAATGATTGGTGGTTGATGGCCAATCTGCTCATTGTAAAAGTAAAGAGTGTTCATATTACCATTACTAGCGATGTTGTGCTGAAATAGCTGGCATCTAAATCTTGCAAACGATGCGCTTCCGGATATAGTCCGGTAAGAAACAATAATACAGCGCAATTTAGGTGATTTTACTCGGTTAAGCCATCTTAGGTAATTCGTAATAAATAACATACCCATCTTGCTTGTCTTTTTATCTGTCTTTGGTGTTGTCTAGGAGGTTGTCCGAGAATAGACGCCGTAGCGAGGGAAAGCTGATTTGAGTCACGTTTTTCCATTATTTGAGGCGAATAGTTGTGCTATTTAACGAAAATAAGGGGAAAATGTGGCCAAATTCAGC
>JAZGEP010000244.1:0-17815 GCA_036478815.1 Methylococcales bacterium | reverse complement strand
AGAAAATGAGTAAAAAGATA
The DNA here is from genome assembly GCA_036478815.1 of Methylococcales bacterium. Taxonomy (GTDB): domain Bacteria; phylum Pseudomonadota; class Gammaproteobacteria; order Methylococcales; family DRLZ01; genus DRLZ01. The sequence goes on along the minus strand of JAZGEP010000244.1, from coordinate 17,795 downwards.
AATGATGTTGATCTATAAGAATCAAACAAGGAGTATGAAAATGGAAAAGACACTAATCAAGTTGGAAGGGAGTATGAAAATGGAAAAGACACTAATCAAGTTGGAAGTTTACGTTTACTCTAAAGAAGACTATGATATTTTCAAAGAAAAATTAGATAAAATTAATGCCTTAAGGACAGAAAAAATAATTTGGCGCGAATATTCAGGCGGTTATGCGAGCGTCATCACACGAAAACCTATATTGTGTAATGATGAAGAACTTCTCTATCTTTTGAAAAACGATATACCATTCAAGATAGTTAGATAATTGATTTAATACCTAACGAGTAAAAGCCATCACCGTTACGTCATACGGTGATGGCCCTACACCACTATGCGCAGAAGGAGTTCCGATCCAAGGCACACAGTGGCGTATCCGCTATTTAATTGAGAGTTGCCGTTGCGAGTATCCAAAACAACGGCAACCTACACCGTTATGCGTTGAAGGAGTTCCGATCCATGACGCATAACGGTATTCTTATTTTACTTAATGGCAATGATACCCGCCGCGTTTATGATCGTGATGGCATCCATAATCATCGGTTCCACCACTATGGGACATGGCGTTTGTCCCAAAAAGAACAATCGAAACAACAGTACAAACCATCAAAAGAGTTATCGTTTTCATCTTCACCCCTAGTGATCGCTGCAATTAAATTCATGCGATCATTCTTAAATCTGTTAGCATTCAAAAGCAACCGGAATCTTAGAAATTCACACGAACTTTTACACTACCAGCATGAGAAGTGAAATCAGATCTTTTGCTTAGATCGTAATCCAAACTAAGGACGTATAGGCCATCATCACTAGCATAATCAACACCGGCGCCAATGATTGCACCAAGTGAGGCTGGTTCAGCACCAGAGGTCGAATAAACGGTATTGTCAACATCTCCAACCCAAGAAGAGTTTACCACAGCTTTCTCTTGAGTGACATCCCAATCAGCCATCAATCGTACTTTAGGAGCGATAACACCGCCATCAACAGAGATTTTATTACTGACGGCAATGCCTGCCTTGATGCCAAACGATTGTATATTTTCAGCAGCAACATGCAATGCACCTATGCCAGACTCTGTATATGAATCAGGACTAATGGATGTATAAGACGCGACAGCTTGAGGAATGATTGCCATGCTACCCATGTCAATTGGCACACCCATTCCAAGACTGATTGCGTATGTATCGGTGTCATAGGAGCCAGCCACTCTACCCTCTAGTCCGGTACGGGATGTATCGCTGGAGGTGTGAGCAATAGCAAAAGAGCTATTGATGTAGAAACTATCCATCATCATGGTGCCGTATAGAGTACCTTGGAATTGATCGGAATCTGTACTTGAATTCGCAATGCTTTTGCCGTCCACATCAATGTCAGCAACACTTATGGCTGCACCAATCATTAGGTCACCAAAAGTTTTATCTATGCCAACCACGATTCCACTGGCACCAGCATCGTAGCCAGAGATGGAATCGCGCATATCCATTTCAGATGTGGAGCCAAATACTTTCATCCATGCCCCAGTACTTCTAATGCCATCACCAGAGCTCATACCCAGTTGCTTAGACACGGACAGAGAATGTTTCTTCAGACCATATTTACCAGAACTGACAACAACGCTTTGCTGGTGACCACCTATGGCACCGCCTACAGCATTTACTCCAGCTGTCGCGCCTGATACGGCACCGCTGACATCTGGTTTGATTTTGGTGACGAAATCGTTTAGTGGCGTTGTTGTGGTCAACATGTCCAACGAGACATCCAGTGCCGTTTCAACATTGCCAGTATTGATTAATGCTTTTAAAGCATCTACACCGCCAGAAACTACGAATTCCTTAACTTTTTTATCATCGACACTAGATCCATATGGATACGCGCCATAAGTTTCCGCAATTACCTGAACAGCATCTACATCGTTATCAGCGATATTGTAGGCAAGCACGGTGCTAGTGACAATGTTCTCACCGTAAGTAGCGTCGTACTGCTTTTTAACACCGCGCAAGTGAACGATCTGTTCTGGTGTAAGATCCTTAATTGAGGCACCATTGCTTACAAGAACCTGCATGACGAGCTTACGTGTTTCAGTTTCTTCAACAATATCGTCAATGGTGTTTTGAGCTTCAGCAATTTGTTCTGCTGTAACTCCTTCAACAACACCAGCGGCCACAAGAGCTTCTGCTGCTGCAAGTTTTTCAGCTGTAACAGCTTCAATGGTGGTTTGAGCTCCAACAAGGTCTTCTACTGTTATGCTTCCCTCAACGACACCTTCAGCAATAAGAGCTTCTGCTTCAGCAAGAGTTTGCTCTTGTGTCTCTTCCACCCCAGCATCAACTTTCGCCTGTGCGGCATCAATATCTGTCTGCGTTACTCCTTCAACAAGACCAGCATCAATGATGGCTTGGGCTTCGTCAATGTCCGCCTGTGTTACTTCTTCAACAAGACCAAGTGTAACGATGGCTTGGGCTTTATCAAACTGTACCTGCGTTATTTCTTTAATCACACTGGCATCAAGAATAGCTTGAGCGTCGTCAATGTCTTCCTGCGTTACGCCAGCCATCACACCAGTTTCTACAAGAATTTGAGCTTCGGCAAGTTCGATGATGGCCTGCATCGTTTCAAGATCAATCTCGCCATTCTCAAACTCAAAATTGGAACCAAGAGTACCGGTTGTTGTGCCAAAATGTTCGGCTGCATACGTAAGAAGGTTCAACAACTCAATGTTTTTGTTAACTGTTGCTTGTGTTACAGGATCTCGACTTGTTGCATTACCGCCAACGGCCTCAACATCAGTAATGGTTTTTTGAGCATCAACGACACTTTGAGCAACATTAAGCTTTGCCTGAGTCACTCCAGTAGTCACACCTTTTTTGAGAAGAACCTCCGCCTCAGCTACAGATGGCAGCGCTTCATCAGGCAAATCTGCCATTTCGACATAGGACATGGCACTGTTATACTGATCTTCTGTTATCGCTTCAATCACTCCAGCGGCAACAATGGCTTCTGCTTTGCTGATGTCGCTACTGGTATACTTGCTTTTTTTGAATAGTGATTGCTCCGTATACCTCACAACGGTTTTGGCGTACTCATACAATTCTCTTGAAACCGTTGTGTTTTTTGAAAACGAAAAGGAGGTGTTTTCAACGGTAAGACCGGCATCAACAATCTCTTGAGCGGCCTCAACTTGTTCTTGTGTCGTCTTAACTCTTACCCCTAGTACGGTAGTCTCCCAAGCCTCATTAATGTCTTCTTCTGTGATCGTTGACAAAACCCCTACATCAATAATGGCCTGTGGTGCCGCAATTGATTCATATACCGCATTTGCTGCTATAATCGCATCCACCACAGCTTTATTAGCCGCTACAGCAGCTTCATCGGCATCTGTTTGTGCTACTAACAAAGATTTATCGAATTCAGCTTTAGCTGCTATGTAATCAGGATGAAGAGCTTCAATGTTTGTACCAGGAGTTTCACCGTCTGCTCCTGTGTCATTAGGATCAACGGCATAGTCTTCAGCAGTAGTCAGAGGCTCAGCTAGACCAAATCCATCCTCGTCAACATCGCCATCAACTATAAATTTTGCAGCAGCAACCGCATCTGATAGCAATTTTGCTAAACCATCAGGGATGTTGTCAACTGGTACGGGCAGGATGGTACTTGTGGGATCAACCGTTATATTGGCTAACGACTTAACATCACTATCACCAAGACCTGTCAACAACTTATCAATTGCATCTATTGCGTCGTCATTATCATAGACACCATCAGTATATGAGTTTTTTGGTAACTGTTCAACAGCAATATTAACTGCCAGATCGGTAATATAGGCCAGATCAACCATTTCTTGAGCATTATCAACGATGGAAATGTTGAGATCGATGTCAGCCTGTGTTACTCCGGTTCGGATACCACCGACATCCAAAATAGCTTGAGCCTCATCAACCTGTGCCTGTGTGATTCCATCAAGAACACCTCCAGTCACTTTTGACCGTGCGGCCTCAATGGCCTCCATGGTGTAATCCGTTGTATCGTACGCAGCAACGTCGTATGAAGTTGTATCCGGCGATGCTTTTGCAATACTTACACATGCAAAAGCAGCACATAAACCAATCATCGTTTTTTTCATAGGATTCATGTAGTTACTATCTCTCATTTTTGTTAGCAAAGTTAATAATATAAAAATAACGTTGTCATAATACCATGCATGTGATCAAACTACAACACGATTCTTGCAACGTTTTGCTTTTAAGCTCAAAATGAATTACAATATGTACAATGAAATTATCATTAGGGAGAGATACATGGCTATGCAGCATAAAAAGACTCTGCGGCATAAAAATCAGCTTAGGATACTTAAATTTGGTGATATGATTCAATTTGAATCGTTCACCAAGAGACACGGCAATCAGACTGTATGGAGAATGGTGACCGGATGGAAGGAGAGTAAGCCAACCGTTAGATTCTATGGACAATGTAAGTTCGTTGTCCAGTTAGACGAAATCCTAGCTATCCAAACTTGATAATGCCAAAGAGCAGTTATTTTGAAAGGACATGTTTTGTGTAATGGATATTGACGAAGATGCTAACGAACTTTCAAGTCAGATGCGAAATGCGATGATGATTTTCGTTGCTAAATTTCTCTTTATGGTTTTGCCACCATTGATAGCTGTTTTCTTTTACATCTTAACCATGACTAAGAATGATGTACAGATTACTGTAGACAACAAGATCGCAGAAATAGAACAGACGTATAAGAACAAGATCGCAGAAATGAAGACATTGCACGACAGAATGAAAGCATGTAAGAAAGATTGTAATAAAAAAAATTTGGAATTGAAAATCTCAGAAAAGCGAACCGTTTCAGACAGATTTAAAATGAATTTTAATGTAGATAAGAAAAAAGTAGAATTCAGATTTGAAGAAGTCAAGTGACGAGGAAAAGCAAACATAGTTCACTCTTCCTCGTTTCATGTTTGCTTAATCATAAAGCAATTTTCATAATCTGAAATGCAGTGCCATCATAGATGATTTGGTACATTTTATCCGCATCAATATCGTCAGCAATGAGCGCAACACCCGCATTTTCAACAGCTTTAACACCAGCACTATTGACATTCACCGTAACAGCCCCTGTGTTCGACGAAGCACTGGCAACAAATACGAATCGTTGACCCGCTGCATAAGCCGTAATAGCTGGAGTTGGCGTCAACAACAAAGCATCCGCTGTACCAGTCGCAACTCCAGCCCATGTAACAGCTTCAGCTTGAACCTGACCAAGATTCGCAGAATCCGTCGAATCCGCACCATTGCCCAATCCTGTAAATATTTTGGTATTCATTGGAAGGTTATTTAAAATGGTTGTTTGACCATCCCTTGACATACTTTGAGTAAGCATGTCAATGATATCATTGACTAACAAATTCATGTCAGATTCAGAAATTATAGTCGATGCTACAAAATCTGACACTGCTTTAACTGCTACTCCAGATCCATTTCTCGGCATAATCTAATTTCCTCTTAATGATTGTTGGAGCCTACCGGGCGGTTCACCTTCTAGTAGTCTTTGAAGTCGTCCAGATTGCAACGCTCCCATCCTTACCCCAGGTCCAGTTCCTGGAATATTGGCTAGCTTAGATGCCAAACGTCCACCTTTACCACCATAATAAGCAGCTTCTCCCATTAAACGCGGAGATTGAACAGCCAACATCGGGAGAATAGATGGATTAAGGCCACCAGCTAGAGTAGTTACACCAGCGACTGCACCTCCTAAACCGCGCGGTGTAATTGAAGATAATGCTTGACCAGATAAAGCCGGTAAGAATTCAGTAGCGCCTGCTTTTTCTAACTGGTGTGCGAGAGCTAATCTATTCCCATAATTGGTGTTGACATTACTTCGTGTCAAAGATTGCAACTTTCGCATGGCAGTATCCGCCATGGCTTTTTCACCAAGGGAAAACGCTCTTTCGATCTCCCTTGTCAGGGTACTAGCTTCTTCATAATCCTTCATGATTTTGGCGTACTCTGGTGCTTGATCTTTTATTAAGCTTTTGACCTTGTTATAAACCCTGTCAACAGCTAATCTCGATGCGCTACCAAAATCTGTACCTTCTCGAATGTCGCCAATGCGCTGTTTTAAGGCGTCTAGACCTTCTGGTGTATGAAACTCTGCTGGATTACGTTTTCCCCATTCATCAACGACAGAAACAATTTCATCCACAGTGGCCACAGCACTTGGATTTTTAGTAACACCTTTAAAAGTCCCAATATCCAAAGTGTCAAGAACAATGTCATCAACTTTATTGAAGTCCAAAATGGTTCTATCTTGTGTCAAATCAGCCATACCTGAACGATATGCTGCACTGCGATCACTACGCATTTGTTGCAATGCTGATTTAGCCTGACCTAACACATCCTGCATTTCAGCTGTACCACGCATTCCAGATTGAAACGCTTCGCCTGTTTTTCCTCCGACAAAACCTGCTTTTGCGGCCTGTCTTAGGCTCTCACCGCCAGTATGGGTACCCAAACCTCCGATAATATCAGACACACCACGACCTATTCCTTTACCGGTTACAGCCGCTGTTTTCCCAACTAAGCTTAATGGATCAACTGCTTTACCTGTTGCAGCGACTAATTTACCAACTCTACCAGCCACCCCTGGAGCTTTTGCAATAGCAGCACCGCCTCCAGTCAATACCGTTGCAAAATCACCTAGAATCCCTACAGGATCTTTTGCAAGAGCCTTTTTAAAACCTTCCATAGACCCATAACGGTCCGAATAAAACTTTCCGATTTTATCTGCAATTTTCTCTTCAGGCTGCTCACCTGGAACTGCTTTATAAACCGCGCCCATTGCCACATCACGAACTGCTCCTAACGTATCCAAAGGACTCATCACCGCGGTACCAATGTCTGTGGCAAACTGTCCAGCACTTGCTGGCAGGTTTGCAATGGCCTGTTGACCCACTTGTCCCCACCCCATCGGTTCTCCTGCCGGTAGAGCGGTTATTCCAGGTGGAACAATAGGTTCGCGCATGTTTGCCGGATTCATTGGATCTGTATCCCAACTGTATTGCCCCAGTCCGACCGATGGAGCAACTGTTGCTACTGGCATTTGTTGTTGCTCTATTAACGGCGCACTAGACCATCTCGGTTGAGATTGTTCTTGCTCTATTAACGGTGCGTCTTGCCACCCCATTATGGTTTCCTCCTTTGCTGACCATCTGGACCTATAAATTCAGTCCCTGATGGTAAAGAGTCAAACTCAGCATCACTGGAAATTTGCACTCTTCCACTAGAAGATAGTTGCTGTCCTTGAGGCACAGCTCCTGGTGGTCCAACAGCTGGAGGAGGATTATACATCGACATCAGGTCCAGACCTCCCGCTTGTTCTCTAACACCAGGGGGTATTTGTAATCCTAGAGGCATGGCCATTGGCTGTTCTGCTATGCCTCTAGGAGGTTGTTCCATTGCTAGCGCTACCTGTGGTGGTGGTGGTTGATAACCCGTAGATGGAGGCATAGACAGTTCTTGCCCAGCTATACTAGGAGGAGGAGGAGGCAAGGCCACAGCTGGTTGACCTCCAACACCAGAAGGCAACATTGCTGCTACGCCAGAGGGTAACTGTTGACCTAACGGAGGTTGACCCAATGGAGGTTGAAGTCCAGCTGCTGTACGACTGTTAGCTAGACCTTTTTCAATAATCGTTTTTAATTCATTCGCTGCTTGTAGATAACTTTCTTCACTTTGCCCTGTTTTTGCTAATCGAGACATGGCATTGGAAGCTTTCGTCCCTTCAATCTCACTAATGGCACCACCACCTTTGAGGCTTTCAAACGCTTGCAAAAACTGTTGCCCGCCAATTTGGTCTAAACGAGCAGTAAAACCAGCTTCAGCAGTCCCCGGCAGCGCAGTTCCAAATAGTTTAAAAACAAGACCAGACAAAGTATCTGGAGCACCGATTACTCCTTTCATCCCTGAATGCTGTGTAAGAGCCTCAATATTAGCCAAGGCTTCTTGTGCTGTTTGCTCTACTTTCGGAAACCCCCTTCTTGCTTCTGCCTGGGATTTTGCAGCTTCGGCTGCAAGTGTTGCCTGTGCTTTTTGTTCTGCCGTCTGAGGAACCGCTTGCATTTGTCCCGTAGATGAAACCATCATTCCAGGAACACCCGGCAGTTGACCCCATGATGGTTTAGCTGCTTGAGCACGTTCTACAAATTGACTTTGTACCGCTGACGGAAATGGAACGTCTTTACCTGGAACAAGTCTAGTTGGAGCAAATGCCTTATGCTCTTGTTGAAATTTATAAGTTTCTCGTTCAGATTCAAGCTCTTTCAGTCGTTGTTCTTCTTTTTGAGACTGTGAAACTTGCTGCATTAGAAGGTTCTGTAAACGATTCTGTGCATACGGATTACCTGACAGATTTTCAAGAGCACCCATTGCAGCTTTCAAATCTCCGCCTTTCGCACCTGACGCAAATGCCTGTTGAGCAGCTTGTTGTTGCCCAATGTCCTTGACTCCAAGATAAGCACCTAGTCCTGATTGAAGAAGATCGGCTGCTTGTCCTATATTGCCACGCCGTGGTCGTTGTGGTAATGATTGCAGCAACATTTGTGAATATCTTCTATTCGGCGATTGATATGCATTTGCAGAAGAATTCATCCTGCCGAAATCAAATCCATTTGCCATTTAATCACTCCTTCCATGCATCAACACGTTGAGAATGGCAAATGGATTTGCCATTCAGTCATTTTACCCTCTCATCATCCAAAAGACCATCCGCCGCCACTAGCTGCTCCAGGAAGAGATCCACTAAATGTTGACACACCTCCACTGCCCAAACTAGAGCCAAGAGACGCTCCAGCAGGGCCGCCCATCATAAAACCAGCGCCAGCGCCTAATAGAGAACCAAGACCAGCAAGGCCACTACCTTGGTTCTGCATTTGAGCATTATACGCGGCCATGTTCGCTTGATTCTGCATTTGTGCGTTTGACATAGCCAAACCAGCATAGTCTGGAGCACTGACTTGTGGGGCGCTTACCGGAGCGAATTGTGGCATCGTCGGTTGAGAACCCGTCATAAATGTTGAAAGCTCTTGCATCGTCTGATTTCTCGGCAACAGTAATTCCTGAAGACTCTGTTGCCTTATACCCATTTGTTGAGCCAGATCCGCACGCATTTCGTTTCCTGCTTGAAGATTCGCCGCCAACATCAAATCATGTTCACGTCGGTTTATCTCATCCATTGACGACTGCCAAGCCCCTGTACCTCTAGTGAAACCCTGATTCGCAAGTTGAGTCTCCAAAGCTGATCGACTACGAGCTTGTTGAGGTTGAAAACGTCCAAGAATTGCATCAATCTGGCTTTGTCGTGTCGCTTCATTTGCCGCTGGGAGAGCTCCCAGACTAGACATATCAACCGGGGAAGCAAATAAATCCCCCGCTTTACCCATCAACTGGCCAGCAAGACCACCATATTGCCCCTTTAAAGCACGTTGTTGGTCGAGCAACGCCTGCTCCGCAGGGTGAAGCTCTTGAATCATTCTAGTCGTTGGTACTCCAAACTCTCCTTCCACAGTAGAACCGGGAGATACTTGCTCATACCTCAATGTCCCATATGGCGTATCTTGCCACGTAGATTCTCCTAACTGCTTATTATAAAGAGCCGTTTTTTTACCAAACTCATATTGCGTTTCCGCTTCTTCTCGCGGATCAATCACCACCGGGGCAGGTGGGGCTGGAGAGCTTTTGCCCATTATCTACTCCAAATATTCTATCGTAATCTGGTTTCAACATTCCTATAATCACGGCATGTTGACCTTCGCCATAGTTGTGCTTCAGAACAGCCTCTTGCTCAAACCCAATATTTTTAAACGTCTTCAACGCCTTAGAGTTATCTGTTCTTACACTAGCTATAACCTTGTAACAACACAATTGTTCAAACGGATACCGCAATAATCCATAAATTATGATTTTTCTAGCCCACATTGGGCTGATGGCCGCCATACTTATCTGAATTACACCATAGTGCTTTTGATAATCGTGATAAGCAACAGCAGCAATTAATTTATGGTTGCTTATCACACCAATTGTTACACACGGATCAATATTATGCACACAGTCTATCTTATCGATGATCCATTTTTTGACCATTTCATCCTCGCCAATCAATAAATGACTCACAACTGACCACCTTTGACGAAATTTACACTAGTGGAAATCCAAGAAGTATTACTGCTAGTGCTCTTGATTCTCACTCTAACACTACCAGCCCGACCAAGACCACGAATTCCACGCCAACCTCTAAAAATTATTCCATCGGTCCCCCACACCCCTACTCCCCAAAGACTTATTCCCCATATTGCAGCATTGGGAGTTGATGCCTGTGGTGTAGCAGTCGGCAACTTAATATTGAAATCTGTATTAAAATCAACAGCCGCATTCGGGTTTCCCGTACTTTCAAAAATTGGTTCCGCTAACTTAAAGAGCTTATTGACACTTTTGCTTTTGAAATACGAGAATGCTTGAATAGCATCAGTATCAACATTTACACCGTTATCAGACAAACCCGTGTCTGCCTGATATGTCTTACCATCAACACCACCAAAAAAAAGATCATCATTAAGCAATGCCCAACATAAACCATTCATGCCAATATACCGACACGGAGCACCTGTAATGGTGTTGAACACATATTGATGATACGTACTAGCCGATTGTGGAACGTTAAACACTATTTGAGTGCCTTTAGGGTACACTATTGGCTGCCAGCCAAAAACATCCTTGAACTCCCGTACAGAGTCGTTTACAGCTTTTGCTATTTGATCGGACAGAGCAACCAATCTCGACTGACTTCTATCCGTAGACAAAATAGCTGACAACGGGACGAAACCATCCTGTGTAATTATCACAACATCAGTCCCAGCTTTAACAATACACCGTCTACCAATCGGTTTACCTATGCGAAAAACACCGATCAACTGCCAAGTAGTTGCGGATGCAGGATCAATCCCATTGTAAACAATGGCCTCGCCTTCACTAGTAACAAATACAGCAACATCGTCCATACCTTCGCCAGAATCACGAGTCCAAGTTCCCATAGCCATGATGTACCCACCAAGCCGAGCAATACCGCCAAGAGGGAATTCCTGTGCCGAACCACCGATATTATTTACAGGAAGATACCACGCTGAGAGCGAATCTATTTCACCACACCACAAACGTCTTTGATGTATGTTATTCCAAATTAAATTCGTTATGGTTGGACCTATTATCGTTGGCGTGGTTCCCCAAGCCGAACCGTTGTAAACTAACGGTGTACTTGCCCCATTCATCAAAGAAAGAAATTGTCCAGCCGCGGTACTAATTTGGACATATTGCCATTTATTATTCAATAAAGGACCACCTGAAGAAAGATCATACTCATAAATTGAATCATTTGCAGAACCCACCATGTAGATCTTACTACCAGTGTCGTTAAAAACTATTCCATTGGGAACAGTATCTTCTGACGCAACTGATTTGGTCACCTGAACAACTGACTTTGTCGATAAATCAAAGGGTGTGCTTAAATTATATTCATAAATTGAATCGTTTGCAGAACCCACCATGTAGATCTTACTACCAGTGTCGTTGAAAGTCATTCCAGTAGGGTTGTTATCTTCTGACGCAACTGATTCTGTCACCTGAACAACTGACTTTGTCGATAAATCAAATGGCGTACTTAAATTATATTCATAAATTGATTTATTTTGAGCCCCGACCATGTAGATCTTAGTTCCATCATTGTTTAAAGCTATTCCAGTAGGGTCAGTATCTTCTGACGACACTGATTCTGTCACGGGACCAAGCGACGATATATCAAACGGTGTACCTAAATTATATTCATAAATTGAATCATTTGCAGAACCCACCATATATATTTTGGTTCCGGTGTCATTAAAAGCTATTCCAGTAGGGTCATTATCTTCTGACGCAACTGATTTGGTCACCTGAACAACTGACTTTGTAGATAAATCAAATGGTGTACTCAGATCATATTCATAAATTGAATCATTTGCAGAACCAACCATGTAAATCTTACTACCAGTGTCGTTAAATGTAATTCCATTAGGAACAGTATCTTCCGACGCAACTGATTTGGTCACCTGAACAACTGACTTTGTAGATAAATCAAATGGTGTACTCAGATCATACTCGTAAATTGAATCGTTTGCAGAACCCACCATGTAGATCTTACTACCATCATTATTAAGAGCTATTCCAGCGGACGCAGTATCTTCTGACGCAACTGATTCTGTCACCTGGCTTAACAGACGTGTCGATATATCAAATGGAGTGGTTAAACTATATTCATAAATTTTCGCACCAATTGCACCCACCATGTACAACTTAGTCCCATCGTTATTGAAAGATATTCCACTAGGATCATTATCTTCTGACGAAACTGATTCTGTCGCCTGAACAGATGACTTTGTCGATAAGTCAAATGGTGTACTCAAATTATATTCATAAATTGAGACGTTTTCAATACCCACCACATATACCTTACTGCCGGTGTCGTTAAAAGCCATCCCCCTTGGATTATTATCTTCTGACGCAACTGATTTGGTCACCTGAACAACTGACTTTGTCGATAAATCAAATGGCGTGCTTAAATCATACTCATAAATAGAATCGTTCGAAGAACCCACCATGTATATCTTGCTGCCATCGTTATTAAAAGCTATTCCATTAGGAGTTGCATCCTCTGACGCAACTGATTTTGTCACCTGAACAACTGACTTTGTCGATAAATCAAATGCCGTACTTAAATTATATTCATAAATAGAATCGTTTTGATCCCCAACCATGTACACCTTAGTTCCATCATCATTAAAAGCTATTCCACTAGGAACTGTATCCTCTGACGCAACTGATTCTGTCACTTGAACAGATGATTTTGTCGATATATCAAACGGCGTGCTTAGATCGTACTCATGAATTGAATCATTTGTAGAACCCACCATATATACTTTACTGCCATCATTGTTAAAGGCAATTCCATTGGGGTTGTTATCTTCTGACGACACAGAGGATTCTGTCACTCCAGGTACCAATAACGATGATAAATCAAATGCTGTGCTTAAATTATATTCATAAATCGAATCATTTTCAGAACCCACCATATATATCTTACTGCCAGTATCATTAAAAACTATCCCAGTAGGAACAGTATCTTCTGATGCAACTGATTCTGTCACCTGAACAACTGACTTTGTCGATAAATCAAATGGTGTACTTAAATTATACTCATAAATTGAATCGTTTTGAGACCCTACCATGTATATCTTAGTTCCATCATTATTAAGAACTATTCCATTGGGAACAGTATCTTCTGACGCAACTGATTCTGTCGCTCCAGATAACAATAATGATGATAAATCAAATGATATGCTTAAATTATACTCATAGATTGAATCGTTTGCAGAACCCACCATATAGATCTTACTACCAGTGTCATTAAAAACTATTCCATTGGGAACAGTATCTTCTGACGCAACTGATTTAGTCACCTGAACCGACGACTTTGTCGATAGATCGAATGGTGTGCTTAAATCATACTCATGAATTGAATCGTTTGCAGAACCCACCATGTACATCTTACTACCAGTGTCGTTAAATGTAATTCCAGTGGGGTTATTATCTTCTGACACAACTGATTTTGTCACCTGCACTTCCGATAAATTGTTCAAATCATATCCGGTAGCAGGCTCTTCACCAACAACTGCATCTCCAACATCTCCAACACTAGTTACATCATAAATGGCACCATTATTAGCAGCAAACAACTCCCCATCACCAGTAATTGAAACATATTCGATCAACGTTTCAACATCACCAATCATTCCGGTTGCATGCTCAACAAAACCACGACGCATTATTACACGGTCAGTTGTCGGAAACCAATTATCCAACTTTACCGCGTTTTCAATCGGCATATCAGACAAAGCATTACGAGTATCCCATCCGCCCACAGGCGATGAAAAAGTTACCGATGTACTGGTTCTTCCCATTCGTATCACGATATGATTACCTTAAACATGATTCAAACTGAATATCACTCTAGCACCCATCTGAAAAAGTCAATTACGAACACAGTCAAAACAACTATCCAAACCATACGTCTCTCTAATTTGTCTGAAAGTCTTTGTTCTGATTCACGTATCTTTTGCTCTAATTTATATTCAAGTAATCCAACATTATCAGCGCCGCGCCCTAATTCTCCAATCAATGACTCCAATTCACCCTTGGTCATCAAACGATCATCCAATAAATCCATGACTCTATGATACCGTATAGAAAACTCTTCATATGGTATCATAGAGTCATGGACCCAACATTAAAAATCTCCGCCATAAGACGCTCGGGATGCCTTTGGCGCACCTTCGAAATGTCTTGTATTCTGCGCAAATATATCAGCTGTAACGGCAATGTTTTCACTTGATGCATCATTGTTGATCAATCTCGCAATCATCTCCTTCGCTTCCGCAACTGCTGCTGGTGTTGGTTGCCCTTCTGATGCTAACCATTCGTATTTCACTATCGAAATCATCAGTTCCGAATCTAAACGTGACACATCTGTATCAGAAGTCATGGAAACCAAACCAGCACCAAGAGAGTTCTCGCACCAAAAGTTACTGATATACTCAAAGGCTAAATCCGTACCAGAATCAAAGATAGGCTGCGTTAACACCGAACCACCACGAAATATAAATTTCTTATTCTGACTGGAGAAAGTTTGAACTTTTAACCCATTCCATTCAACCGGAGACACTGGACCACTTAAAAGATTATTGGTGGACCGATCCCAAAAAGTCTCCGGGACAAACCTATCAAAATCAACGGGCATACTAGCAGATGGAATCAAAATTTCATCACCCGTAGCCGAAACAGTTTCTTCAGCCCTGAGAATGTTCCAGTCATAAATCCTCATCAAACGTGTACCCACTTTGTTGACTAGTCTTAATATATTCTGCGCATCTGGATCAACATTTTGAGCAACGTTTGCAAATCTTGGACCTTTCGTTTCATCAGCAACAGCCGTAGCTATCTGAAGCAAGGTGGCCATTTAACCAATCCTTACGTACTTGGTTGTTGCATGACTCCCAGTACAATGACTACAATCAATAGGGTTACCAAACCAACCAGAAGGTATCCAACCATCGTTGAAGTCCTTCACCTCAACTACGCCATTAGGACCGTTACGATAACCAGTAGTAGGGCCATTGCAAGCTTGAAACCCTGAACTTTCCGAATTCCAATTTTCCTTCTGTGGTACTGGAGGCGGCGATGATCTAGTCATTGATTTGCCTTCTAAAACCGTCATTTATTGATCGTGTAACATGCGTCACTTCAAAAACCCCATGTTCAATTAAACTTGACAAAAAACCCTGCCCTCTAACTGCAATCCCTTTCGGTAAACCTCGCGCAAGTCCTGCAAGGAATTCCGCCTGCATGATGAATTGAGGACACGTAACATACTCAACACCGCCGCATTTAACCCATATCTTCGATAATTCATCACTTTTATAGACATGTGTCACGCCAGAAAAGAAACTCGACTGACAGCCGTAGAACGTAACATGATTGTGCCCACGTTCAGCAGCAATCATTGGAGCCGTAGCAGCGGCTGTCGTACCATGTTTAATGTCGTTTGGACCTGTCCAAGCAATCTCAACAACCTTTGCACCAAGTCTCTCGAACACAGCTTGATGAACAGTATCGGCCAAAACAGCCTTATCTACAAATCTAACTAACGGCATTAAACGAATAGACGGATCGATTGCATAAAAAACAGCATCAATACCGACTTGTTTACACCAATCATACGCGCCGTTAATCGCCCAAACTTCGCCATCGAAACGTTTCAGATCATCAATGAAACGTCCTAAGTCAGGACCACCACCAACTATAGCAAGTCGAGGTTTGACCAGAGAAGCCCCTACCTTGAGAATAGCCCTAGCTCTGTTCACCTTCCTGTTAGACGCAATTTGCGCCTCAGAAACGTTGTTTAAAGCCTTAAATGTGATTTGATCGTTCACTAACGCCTGCCTGTCTCCATCATCATTCTCAAAATCTCACACCGTTGACCAACTTGAGAACACCAACGACTATCAACCATTTCTTCAGCAGCAAGAGCCCAATCTTGCTCATCAATGGCGGCAAACATCTTCTTAAACATCCGAAGTCGAGAAATACCAAGATTAAAACACATATCAATCAATACAGCTTTGCGAACAGGATCTAACTTGTCAAACGCTGGAGAATTCTGCCGCAACTCAGTAGCTACCCGGTTCAAATCATTACTAAGAAGAAAATCCGCCTCATTCTCAGTAATTCCATTGTCGTCCAGATTACGTCCTACGCCAATAGTAAGTTTCCCAGCAGTGCAGCGGTAGGGGTGTAATCGCAACCCTTCGTGCCGACGTAATTGGTCCATCAAAGCAACAAGATCATCCACCAATCAAACCCTTAGAGGTCAGTTCGTCAATCAATTCATTAATCGATGCAACAGCAGTTGCCAGTGTGGCACTAGACGCTAAACTCGTCAAAGTCACTTTCACTGACGGCGTTCCACCGAAAAAAGAAATCTTTTCTCCACTTTGGCCCAAACTGGTTCCATCTTCATTACCATCACCAATATATTCAATGGTCATTCTCTAAACCCCATGTATGATTGTGTAAAAATTAAGCCGTACCAGACAATCTTACCGCTTGACGTTGATCAATGGTTTTAACACCATATAAGATGTCAAGTCGCCATTTGGAAACATCGTTAGTTCCGTCATAAACAGGAATTACCCGAACGTTACAACCCTTATAGGATTGTCGAGAAACATCAACCGCACCTGGAGGCGCAACCAAAGGAACCATTACCAGAGCGAAGGCATTTTTACAAAATACCATATTTTGAGCATACCCGGTTGACGCGGTACCTTTGACAACAATAGCCTTACCGTCAGCAATATCAGCAGAAACAGTCTGATGCGCCCCAGATGAAATAGCCGCTGGAGTCATAGTCAATGTCATGTCACCAGTCGTGTCGCTAATCGTCGTTACCACAGAGAACTGCTTTAGATGCGGCAACGTAGCCTTAGTCACCGGATTTACATCAAAAACATCGGCAATGGTAAACGAATCCCCTTTATTCAACGTAACCGCACCAGACGTCCAGCCGTCGGTAATGAGCGTTTGAGTATTAGTATCTTTGCTCACAGCATACGTAACAGCTTGACCCGCACCATTGGTCAACGGAGTACCAGCATGCGCACCAACTGTATGAGTCGGAACGTTCTGAGTCATGTAGGTATCCACACCCCCAATCATGCCCAATGCGCCTTTTTTATACGCTTCGCCAACGAGCTTATCGTTTAACAACGTTGTTTGCGCACCAACTAACCCCCAATGGTCCGACGGCGACAAAGTCGAACAGCGGTTATCCTGTGGGACAGCAGCCAAATCAAGAGACTCTGGACCTTTTGAAAAATCAACGTTGCTGTTGATCAATTGACCAGGTGTACCCACCCACTTTGCTACATCCGCATAAAGAGCTTGCACGTCTGAATCAACCTGATTAGCTAACTGAATCATCGCGGGCTTGATAACGCGTTCCGACAATTCCTTGATTTCCAAGGTCAACTCTTGAGATGTAAATTCAAAATCAATGCCTTTACGTTGATCGACACTTACCGTGAACTTGCCCTCAGTCGTCGGCTGTACAT
>JAZGEP010000243.1:0-12437 GCA_036478815.1 Methylococcales bacterium | reverse complement strand
CTGTATGACTTGCAGCCCATTGGAAAAATCAGTTGCGGGGTCGATGAAACGAAATTCCATAGCAAGTAGCGGTGGTTATATTAGTGGTATTTTACATACTTGGTTCTGACGATTTGGTAAGGCCGCGCGATGTATCCTAGCGGAGCACTCCAGACATGTACCAGGCGTGTAAACGGAAAGAGTAAAAACACGGTCATCCCCAAAAACAGATGCAGTTTGTAAATCCATCCAACGTCGTTCAACAAAGCGGAACTAGGGCTTAAAAACAAGATACCCTGCGCCCAGTCAGCCAGTGATACCATGGTCGAAGCGTCACCACTAAATGCGTGGTAAATAGACACCGGAATGGTCAGCAAACCAACCCCTAGTGTCACCAGTATCCAGTCAAGAATAAAGATATCCATGAAGCGGCTGGTGGCTTTTACGCGTGGGTTATACATACGCCTTTTCCATAAAATCACTCCGCCCATCATGCAGATGGTTCCAAATGCTGCGCCAGCACAAATAGCGATGATCTGGTGCGCCATATCCGAAACTCCCAAGCTCAAAAACCAGGAGTGTGGTGTCACCAATCCTGCCAAATGACCAAAAAACAGGGCAATCACACCAATATGAAACAGTAGACTACCTTTCCGTAATAATTCACTTTCCAGCAATTGGGTAGAATCGGCTTTCCAGGTATATTGTTCGCGATCAAAGCGAATCAAGCTACCAACAAAAAAAACAGTCAAGGCGATATACGGGTAAACTCCGAACAGTAATTTTTCCATGACAATACCTATGCAGCTAATTCAGCAAGACGACCGTGACGCTCAACCATTCTTAATAGAGGTGCGTAAGGACTTTCACATTTTTCAAGATTACCTGCGATTATTTCGCTGGCGTGAGCGCTTTGTTGCAGAAATAAACGCGCGTCCATGGGTTCCAGACCTGAGACATATTCGAGTACTAATGGTAGATAATCGGGCAATTCACCATTGTCGATCTCAAACCCCTGGGATTTGTAATATTCAGCCAGTTCCACCAAAGCTGGGCCGCGTTCGCGATCTTGCTCTTCAAATAAGTGGTGGGTCAAATAAAGCGCGTTGCTGGGTGACTGATCAAATGTTTTCACATAGTTGGTTTGTAATTTGATCAGCGGCATACTTTGCGCCCAATCGGTAAAGGTCTCAAGTGCAGCTTTGTCTGCTTCTTCGAGATCCTTCAGCGTCGATAGCGTATCTTCAATTTCCGACCAGTGCTCTGATAATTCCTGTGTGGGATAATCCAGTAGGATGGCGAGGATTTTATAAATCATCAGCTTGCCTCTTCTTTAGCTCGCTTTAACAAACGATCTTTCGGTACAAATTTCATCGCTTCGACTGTTTTCTTGCGTTTTTCCGGGAACAGGCTGGCATTCGAACTGATACTGCAACCTTCATTGCCGAAACTGAATCCATTTTGTCCTTGCAGTGCGTGAAAATCTTCGTGACGCAGTTCTTCATGACTGGTGGGGATGACAAAACGATCTTCGTAATTGGCAATCGCCATGTATCTGTACATTTCTCGCACCTGGGCTTCGGTAATTCCCACTTCGTCCAGTATTGCGGTATCGGTTTTACCTTCGACGTTTTCCATGCGGAAAAAGCTGCGCATTGCGATCATACGTTTCAGTGCTAGAACAATCGGTTCTTCCTTGCCTGCAGTCAGTAGGTTGGCCAGATATTGAATCGGCATACGCAATGCTTCGATTTTTGGAATCATGCCATCTGCATGGGTTTCCAGATGACCCTGGTCAATTTGCGACTGGATGGGTGATAGCGGCGGCACATACCAAACCATCGGCAAGGTTCTGAATTCAGGATGTAATGGAAAAGCAACTTTCCATTCGACAGCTTGTTTGTAGATCGGCGACTTTCGTGCTGCTTCCATCCAGGATTCAGGAATACCATCAATTTTTGCTTGTTTGATGACTTCCGGGTCGCTGGGATCAAGAAAGATTTCCAGCTGTGCTTCGTATAAATCCTGTGGGTCTTCGACCGATGCTAATTCAGAGATACGGTCGGCATCGTAAAGCATAATGCCGTTATAACGAATGCGTCCTACACACGATTCTGAACAAACGGTTGGCAGCCCTGATTCCACACGTGGATAACAGGCGGTACATTTTTCAGCTTTGCCAGATTCCCAGTTATAGAATACCTTTTTATACGGACAACTGCTGATACACATGCGCCAGCTACGACATTTATCCTGATCGACCAGTACGATGCCATCTTCTTCACGTTTGTACATGGAGCCAGAAGGACAGGCTGAAACGCACGATGGATTGATACAATGGTTACAGATACGTGGCAGATACATTTGAAACGAGTGTTCAAATTCGCCATAAATTTCTTTTTCCATGTCGCTGAAGTTTATATCTTTACCGCGTTTGGAAAACTCACCGGCGAGATCATCTTCCCAATTCGGCCCCCATTCAACTTTTTCCATGGGGTGGCCGTCCAGCATGGAGCGTGGTCGTGCTGTTGGCGCCGCTTCCAACAATGGGCTGGTCTGTAAATGACCGTAGTCATAGGTAAACGGCTCGTAATAATCGTCGATCATTGGCAGATCGGGATTCCAGAAAATGTTTTTCAAGCGATCCAGACGACTGCCTGATTTTAATTCCAGCTTGCCTTTTTTAAGCTCCCAGCCGCCGTTCCATTTACCCTGGTCTTCCCAGTTTTTTGGATAACCGATGCCGGGCTTGGATTCGACATTATTAAACCAGGCGTATTCCATCCCTGGGCGATTGGTCCAAACATTCTTGCAGGTAACAGAACAGGTGTGACAACCGATACATTTATCCAGGTTAAATACCAGCGCAAAATTTGCTCTTACTTTCATGGCCGATTGCCTCGCTTAGTCGGTTTCATTGTCAATGGATAAAGGATACGGTGCTTGATGAATATCATCCGGGTTCAATTGTGCTTCTCGTTCCGGTGTCAATTCTCGTTCCAGCCAGTCAATATCAGGATCTTCGATCTTGTGCAGAAATACATATTCATCACGCTGCGAACCAATGGTTCCATAGTAGTTCAGTCCATAGCTTAATTGAGCATAACCACCAATCATATGGGTTGGTTTTACGGTAATGCGGGTCACACTATTGAGAATGCCGCCTCGCTTATTGGTAGTGTTGGAACCGGGAACATTGACGTTTTTTTCCTGTGCGTGGTACATCATCGCCATGCCATCAGGTATGCGCTGACTGACAACAACACGAGCTACCGTTGCACCGTTGTTATTCAGCGCTTCTACCCAATCATTATCCTCCAGACCCACCGATTGTGCGTCGTTTTCAGAGATCCACACATTGGGACCGCCTCTGAATAGAGTTAACATGCGCTGGTTATCACTATAGGTACTGTGGATACCCCATTTCGAATGCGGAGTAATCCAGTTGAGTTTTAAATGTGGCTTGTCTCCCAACTTCTCCATCAGCCCTTTCGGCGTAGCCAGCATATCGACTGAAGGTTTATAGGTACAAAAGCCTTCACCAAAATCACGCATCCATTGATGATCTTGATAAAACTGTGCGCGCCCAGTCAACGTACGAAACGGGATATGTTCGTGGATGTTTGTATAGCAGGCATTATAACTAACATCTTCCGACTCGATACCACTCCAAGTCGGTGCAGTAATAATCTTACGTGGCTGCGCTTTGATGTCACGAAAAGTAATCTTGTCATCTTTTCGGCTACTCGCAAGATGAACGTGATCAATGCCAGTTTTCTGGCTCAGATTTTCCCAGGATTTAACCGCCACTTCGCCATTGGTTTCAGGAGCCAAAGCCATAATAGCTTCACAGACGTTAATATCTTCTTCCAGCGAAGGCATGCCCTTGGAAACACCCTCATCCTGAATGGTGTAACAAATCTCTTTCAGGTGCTCATATTCTTTTTCGGTATTCCAGTCAATGCCTTTGATGTTATTACCCAGCTTTGGCAACATAGGTCCCAGCGAGGTATATTTTTTATAGGTATCTGGATAATGACGTTCAACCACTTTTAGAATCGGCATGGTTTTACCTGGAATCGGCTCACACTCGCCTTTTTTCCAGTCCTGCACACCCAGTGCCTGCCCCAGTTCTGCTGGTGTATCATGCAGAATTGGCATCGCCACCAAGTCTTTCTCAGTGCCCAGGTGTTTTTCAGCCAATGCCGAGAAGGTTTTGGCGATGGTTTTGAAAATCTGCCAGTCTGATTTCGATTCCCAGCCAGGATCAACCGCTTCTGTTAAAGGGTGAATAAACGGGTGCATATCGGTGGTGTTTAAATCATTCTTTTCATACCAGGTCGCGGTGGGCAGAATGATATCGGAATAAGCACCGGTGGAATTAAGGCGAAAGTTGATGTCCACCATCAAATCCAGCTTGGCGATTGGAGCATCCTTATGCCATTTGATTTCCTGACCTTCAGCTTCAGGCAGAATATCCTGCATCACACCGTTTTGTGCACCGAGCAAATGCTTGAGAAAGTACTCGTGTCCTTTTGCACTGGAACCAATCAGATTGGCGCGCCAAACAAATAGATTGCGCGGATGATTCTCAGGTGCATCAATATCTTCTGCAGCGAATGCCAGAGAGCCTTTTTTCAGCTCTTCGACGACATACTTGCCAACAGCGGCCTCATCTTTAGCGCCTGCAGCTTCTGCATCCTTGCAGATTTGAATTGGGTTGCGGTTAAAATGTGGCGCAGAAGGTAACCAGCCCAACCGTTGCGAAACCACGTTGTAATCAGAGAGATTATGACCTTTGTAGGTATCCTGTGCTGTTTTTGCCAGCAGCTTGTCAGCTTCCAGTTTTTCATAGCGCCACTGATCCGTATGGAAATAAAAGTAAGTCGTCCCGTTCATATGGCGAGGCGGTCGTTGCCAGTCCAGACCAAATGCAATCGGTGCCCAACCAGCTTGTGGACGTAACTTTTCCTGACCAACGTAATGCGCCCAGCCACCACCGCTTTGTCCAACACAACCACACATATGCAACATGTTCATAATTGCACGGTAGTTCATATCACAGTGATACCAGTGATTGATTCCGGCACCCAGAATCACCATGGAACGCCCTTTGGTTTTAGCGGCGTTATCGGCAAACTCCTGTCCGGTACGAATAATGTCTTGTTGTTTAACACCGGTGATTTTTTCGGCCCAAGCTGGTGTATACGGTGTCGATGCATCGTTGTAGTCGCTGGCACAATCTCCGCCAAAACCACGATCAATCCCATACTGAGCCAGCTGCAAATCGAAAACAGTCGCAACCAAAGTCTCCTTGCCATCAATCAGGATTTTTTTCACAGGAACCTTGCGAGACATGCCCTCATCGATTCCAGACTCATAGCTTGGAAATAAAACGTCAGCAATATCATCTTTATCAAAGACCAGTGATAAGCGCGCTTGAATGTCTTTTTGTGTCGCTGCATTTTTGGGCAGCAAATTCCATTTGCCTTCTTCGCCCCAACGAAAACCGACTGAACCATTGGGAACCACGATGTCGCCAGTTTTTTCATCCAGTACCACTGTTTTCCATTCAGGGTTGTTTTTTTCTCCCAATGAATTATCCAGATCAGATGCTCGCAACAGCCGACCAGCGGCATACTCTTTACCATGTGCTTCGAGTATCACCAGCATGGGCATGTCGGTATAGGTGCGTGCGTATTCCTGGAAATAGTCAATCTGTTGATCGACATAAAACTCTTTCAGTACCACATGTCCCATCGCCATGAATAGAGCCGCATCGGTGCCTTGCTTGGCTGGCATCCATAAATCAGCAAATTTCACATATTCTGCATAATCTGGTGCAACGGCGACTACCTTAGTGCCCTTGTAGCGTACTTCAGTAAAGAAATGCGCATCCGGTGTACGCGTCATCGGCAGATTTGCCCCAGCGACGATAATATAGTTTGCGTTATACCAATCAGCAGATTCTGGCACATCGGTTTGCTCGCCCCAAGTCTGTGGCGACGCCGGAGGCAGATCACAATACCAGTCATAAAACGACAGGCAAGCTCCACCGATCATCGACAAATAACGGGCTCCTGAAGCATAACTAATCATAGACATAGCTGGTATTGGAGAAAAACCAGCGATACGATCCGGGCCGTGAGTTTTGATTGTATAAATATTGGCAGCGGCGATAATTTCGGTGATCTCATCCCAATCTGTGCGGACAAAGCCACCCAGACCACGGACAGCAGTATATTGTTTGCGCTTTTCAGAATCCGCCTGTATCGCAGCCCAGGCTTCAACGGGATCTTTGCCTGATGCGCGTTCTGTCCGGTAAAGACTGACTAATCGCTCACGTATCAGTGGATGTTTAACTCGATGAGGGCTGTATAAATACCAGGAGTAACTGGCACCGCGTGGACAACCACGTGGCTCATGGTTAGGCAGATCGGGTCGTGTGCGCGGATAATCGGTTGCCTGCATTTCAAAAGCAACCAAACCGTTTTTGACGTGAATATTCCACGAACAACCGCCAGTGCAGTTCACCCCGTGGGTAGATCGAACCACTTTATCGAAACGCCAGCGGTTACGATAGCCCTCCTCCCACTGACGGTCTTCATTGGTCACAATGCCGTGTCCATCGGAAAAAGTGCTCTGAGTCTTTTTGAAAAACTTCAAGCGATCAAGAAAATGACTCATGGTTTTGTCTCCAGAAATACCAGTACATCGCCTACATGTTCAGCAGTCGTATGCAGACCTGAATACACAGCTGAAAAAATACGAATGACTACGAATGTTATAGTCAGAATTTAAAGATAAAACTCAGCTTTAAGAAACGTACAAGGAATGGAATAACTTGAGCAGCTGGCGTAGAATTTTTAATTCGTATTCAAGGCGTAGCAACAAGCGCATAGCAGGCTATGGATTATTACTAAAACGCAGAAGACGGACAAAAAGACAAGTCAGTTGTTCAAGTTATTTCTTGTACGTTACTTAGGAACGTGCATGGAATAACTTGAACAATGATGGCGCAGGAATTTTGTTGCTGACCAAACGATCTCAAGAGGCGCATAGTGATTCTACGCAACGATTATGATGGTTTCGTCAGGAGCAAAAAGACCAGCCAGAATGTTCAAGTTATTTCATGCACGTTTCTTAAGCTAAGAGGTGACAGACACTACATCATGCAATAGGCAATGCCTACAACTCTATTTTTTGTATTGAGCTACCAATTATCACTGTAATTTCATTGAAAAATCAAGTGATCAATAGGCTACTAATACATAATTGTGAATAATTCCCGATAATCAATTATTTTACTAAAAGTCATCATTGAATCGAGCGACATAGCCTTGGAGTTTGAGCTTATTCAATAGCCAATAATCATTAATTCATATGGCTGCCTACCACAGAACATTTCAGGCTAATTACCAAAGTCTATCAGGATCTATGCTCGAGCACACTGTCAAGGTAATATTGACGAAGTGCTATGGAACGTGCATGAAATAACTTGAATATTCTGGCTGGTCTGTTTACTCCTGACTAAACCATCATAATCGTTGCGTAGAACAACGATGCGCCTCTTGAGATCGTTTCGTCAGCAACAAAATCCTGCACCATCATTGTCCACGTTATTCCGCGCACGTTTCTAAGTTTATGACATTCAGTGTGTCCAATATCAAGTCTAGATAAAGGGTCAAAATAAGACTTCGATTCTAGCTCGCATTTCTCACCAGTCTGATGAGTACTCGCTAGGAGGCTGTCCGAGAATAGAAGCCGTAGCGAGGAAAAGCGGTTTTGAGTCCATTGTTTCGATTAAATGAGACGAATATTTGCTGTATTGAACAAATTTAATCGGAAAAATGGGCCAAAATCCGCTTTTCCGCAGTAGGCTTTCTGTTCTCGGACAGCCTCCTAGCTATTTAAATCCACAAGCAATTTTATTCAGTCAGAAATACACACTGTTATTCCACTCCTTCATATAATCCCATGTGAATTCAAGTAGCTAAGCGATCATCTCACCAACTGGTGAGAAATGCGGGCTAGACCTTATTTCATGCACGTTCTGGTCATGAACCTATCATAAATTGTTCAGATCTCTATTGATAAAAATCAAATGAACACGCTCTCTGTATTTGAGTTTTTTGCATTCAGGAGTGGTCTATGTGTGGCTAAAACGTTTTAGATACACAATATTATCCTTCGGTAGTTGAATAATAAGTTGAATTTGAACGCCAAAATCCCGTGAAATTATGCTTCCATCCCGTTGTTTTAATTCACGTTGTAGTTCGTCCATTTTTTCATAACCAATTTGTATATTGACGGTTGCCATTGCCCGGTAAGGAGCCAATGTACAACGTTCTAATGTGTTTTTAGCGGTTGTTCCGTATGCTCGAACCAGGCCGCCAGCGCCAAGTTTGATACCACCGAAATAACGAATTACTGCAATCAAAGTGTTAATCAGATCTTTACCTTCAAGATGTGCAAGTATGGGTTTTCCCGCCGTTCCTTTGGGTTCACCTGCATCATTAAATCGGGTAATCATCTGCCCGTTATCAAGTACTCGATACGCAAATGCCAAGTGGTTTGCAGTGTTGTGAGCAGCATGAAGAGTGCGCAACACTTGAATAACATCTTTTTCACTGACACATGGCGTAACAAAGCCCACAAAACGAGATTTTTTCACAATGAATTCTGTTGTTTGAGCATTTTTAATGTAGTTCATTAGTCTCATTATTCGTTATCTAAAATTGAAACTACCACTGTTGATGGTCAGATTTATCTGCGATAGTAATCCATCCCGCATTTCTCACTAGGAGGCTGTCCGAGAATAGAAGCCGTAGCGAGGGAAAGCGGTTTTGAGTTCATTTTTTCGATTAAATGAGACGAATACTTGCTGTATTGAACGAATTTAATCGGAAAAATGGGCCAAAATCCGCTTTTCCGCAGTAGGATTTCTATTCTCGGACAGACTCCTAGTACAGCAAACCGCAAGTTCGACTAATAATGTGACGGTCTATATTTCCGATAGCTGCGTTGAACAAGCTTGACGTAGTGAGCTATGTAACTATTTATGCAACACAGAAGATGATAAAAAAGACAAGGAAATTGTTAAAATAATTATGGTCGGGTACTTAGCTAGTGATGTTGATTTTCGTCACTTTACTCTCGATATTAAAAGGCTAACCCAGATTTCTAACACCTTCTCATATGTCCTGCAAGGCTTGCCAGAAATTTTTCATTCAGAGTGCAAGAATGACCATTCCAGACAACTTCAACTCCAAATTGTGCTGACAGTGTCATTTCTGGATACTTGATGGCATTATTTTACCGTCAACGATTCAATTGTCAGTGTTTAGACAACACTTTCCCTGACAACGAAATCAAACTATGCATACGGCTTTAGACATCCACTGTATTAATCTAGAACGTAGGTCTTGTAAATTACGATCATCACAAACTTCTATACCCAGATCAGCTGCTCGATGCTTATCAGCAGTTGACATTGGTTTGTAGCTGACCAGCATACCTTGTCCAGAGAATCCACCCAGTAATTCCTTTAAACTGTCTAATTTATAGATTGTTTCAGTTCCTGCTTGGCTGGATTGCTGGTCTAATTGCATGGTTTTACATTCAACAACAAAGAAGTGATTATTGCACAAGAATGCCACATCCAGCTCATTGTGAATGGTTTGTCCGAGTGATTGTCTGGTAACTGACATGGTTTGTGCTATATCTTGAATTTCAGGTGTTTTTTGGCGAATTTGCAACAACTCAGCATAAACATATTGCTCCAGCCAACCGCCGTTGACAAAGTGTTTGGCTGCATTGTTTGGAAATACCAAGTGCTTTGACTGATAATCAACAACATCAATTATCTGCAGGCGGTCAAGTAAGTCTAGTAAGGCATCCCAGCGAAGATGTTCGGGCTTCAGCTGTGGCGATTTTCTATCCACAGTCTGTGTGGCATACCAATTCAATGTAGTAATTGCCTTGCTGAAATAATCAATATGTTCAATCAAGAGTTCAGCGATTTCACGATACGCAGGAAGGACATTAACATCACCTTGAGATGTTAATGTGGAACCATGTGCCAGTAAAAAATGAGGCAATCGAACCCGATCTGCTAATTGATGTGCTGCAAGGCCACGCGGATACAACCAGATCAAGCGATCATCTAGCGGATGAACATAAAACACTGGTTGCTGATACGCTTGAAATACCTGAAAAGCACCGATACTCATGGGTCGAGTACCGCCAGTCGAATTCAATGCAAATGTATCATCTTTATGTTGTTCCAATAATTCCATGGTTCTGGTAATGACATGCTCAATATCCCAGGCATCATCAATAGTCCATAATTGCACCTCCACACCTGCAGCTTCTTTAAGTACTCCGCGCAACAATTCAGCCTGTCGCATCATCTCCGGGCTAACCATCAAAAACACTTTATCTGGACGAATCATTGCGTCCAATGCTGGGGTAATATTCGGCGTGGCCTGAACTGAAACCAGATATAGATGATTGGATATTTGCGAAGGCATTGGTTCTTGCTTCTCTGAAATTAACCTGGCTTGGATGAAATCAGATTAGGAGACATTGCTCTTCACTCTGATAGTAACCTAAACATTTGGAATCGCATCAGTCACTACTTCATTATTTAATCAGAAAGCCATGAAAGCAAGTGAAAGCTCATCAGGTTAGAAGGTTGTCCGAGAATAAAAACCGTAGCGAGAGAAAGCAGATTTGAGCCGGATTTTTTCATTATTTGAGCGAATAGTTATGCTATGTTAACGAAAATAATGGAAAACCTGACCAAATTCAGGTTTTCCACAGTAGGCTCCCTATTCTCGAACAGCCACTTAATGTTGTTATAAAGAAATAAAGTAATTACTCAGCGTAGTCTGTAACTGCTCAGATTGCACTCTCATGTACAAGAGCAAGGCGAAAGCGCGGAGTTTACAGGTGTAAATAAGCACTTTCAAACAGCGATTGGACAATATAGAGGGTAAGCTGAGTCGTTACGAAAAAAGACAAGTTAAAATGTTCATGTATTTCATACATGCTCCCAAACAGTCAGTATAAAACCATCAACGCAGCTGGTTTTAACAGATTAATTATCTTATAATTACCTGCTATCCCAATGCCGGGGTGGTGAAATTGGTAGACACGCCGGATTCAAAATCCGGTTCTGGCAACAGAGTGAGGGTTCAAGTCCCTCCCCCGGCACCATTTTACAATTTTGACCCAAAAGGCCATCTAATACCTTGAAGTGCAAGGTGGCTTCGGCACTTCTATCACCCTCTCCACGTACATAAGTCAGTTTATTTTAAAATGCTAAGTTGATCACCGCGCTTGTGTTCAAGTTGCCCAGAATCTCATAGTTTATAGGCGTTTGAGAGAAAACTAAGCGCGGTTCTATAAGTTTCGTCATACTCTTTCAGAAGGTTGTTTATATTCTCCATGCTTTTCAAAAGAAAAGAAGAGTAAAAAGGGTATTACAACTCCGAAAAGCCACATCCAAATTGATTGAACAACGTTTAAAGAATGCGAAGAAACACCATTACAAACAATAAAGACCGCAAAATTGTGACCACAGCAGACTCTCGAGCTTATGGGCAACAAGTGCGTGACTCGCTCTATTTGGTTAATGCGGCCTAATCGTTGACTGGGTGGCAATCTTTCGCGTGCTTGACTTTCCCTTGACCATTGGCCAACACTAGGAGGCTGTCCGAGAATAGAAGCCGTAGCGAGGGAAAGTGGTTTTGAGTCCATTCTTTCGATTAAATGAGGCGAATACTTATTGTATTTAACGAATTTAATCGGAAAAATGGGCCAAAATCCGCTTTTCCGCAGTAGGCTTTCTATTCTCGGACAGCCTCCTAGGCAGAACGCGCTTTACATCACGGGTCATCCTGCGGGAAATCACTCAAGGAACACGCTCTGAGCAAGTGTGTCGTTCATTGGCATTGTTTGCCAGCGTTTTAGTGACCTGTCGATTACGAAACAATTCGCCGTTTTTGTATCTCAGAGATGTGATCAATCGGCAACGCCAAGGAAAGGATGTGTCTCAATTGCCACAGGTTTCTGCGCTGGTTGTCACCTGATTTGAATAGGAGTATGAGCGGTTACAGCATCACTGAACATTCAACACACCATTTGATCCATGCTCTATTCAGGCAAGCTGTAGTAAACTGTATTTTGTTTAAATTACCTTTTATAATCATAACAAGGACATTGTGTACCTTGTTAACACAGACATTTGTAATATTCTGGAGAATTCTAAATGAGATCAAATACAATCACTTCGCGTTCTGAAGCGCGACTACTGGCAGATCATAAAGTGTTACGCAACACCTATGCATTGTTGTCAATGACTTTATTATTCAGTGCGTTTACAGCATGGTTGGCAATGCATTTGAATATGCCACGTTTAAACGTTTTTGTGGTACTCGGCGGTTATTTTGGAC
>JAZGEP010000242.1:0-13072 GCA_036478815.1 Methylococcales bacterium | reverse complement strand
CTGACCTGGATTTACGCCGATCGGATCAAAGCCGATCCAGAACGTCGCCATGTAGTAAAAGGGCGCGTCAGTTTTGTCTTTTCAGATGTTCGGCGGTTGATCACTAATGCCACTTTGTCGAAGGGTTATCTTGGGCTTTGGCCGGATCAACCCAAACCCCAGCAAAATTCTTTGGTCACCCTGCTGCTGCGCATGGTTGCTTGAGGGGAAATCAATTATTTACTAGGAAACTTCAGTATTTAAAGTTTCAGGCTTTTATTTTACTGATTGGCCGAAATGTTAAATTTAATCTGTGGATTAATAAGTTGCGCTCTATGGGTGATAGCACCTGCGGGTTTTAGGTGTTCTTAATAATAATGTCAATCAATCGGTTTTAACAAGTCCTCCAGATCTTCGGCACTGAGTAGTGGGCCTTGTTGAGCTTTAGCTTTGTCACCATAGACATTATCTGCCAAGGCTTGTTTTTTCTGTTGCAGGGCTATAATTTTATCTTCCACTGTGTTTTCGCTGATTAGCTTATAGACGAAGACAGCTTTGTCTTGTCCAATGCGGTGGGCACGATCCGTTGCCTGGTTTTCGACTGCCGGATTCCACCAGGGATCATAATGAATGACTACATCGGCGGCGGTTAGGTTAAGTCCAACCCCGCCTGCCTTTAGGCTGATTAACATCACTGTCGCCGGGCCATCCTGGAAAAAATCGATGGCTTCATCACGTTTACGGGTTTGACCAGTGAGTTTGCTGTAGGTAATGTGTTGTTGCTTGAGAGCATCTTCGATGATTGCCAGCATTTTGGTGAATTGGGAGAAGATGAGGATTTTGCGGCCTTCTTCGATCATTTCTGGTAGCATTTCCATTAACAAATCCATCTTTGCGGATTGTTTGACCTTTTTTGCTTTGTCCAATGCAACCAGTCTTGGGTCACAACAGACCTGGCGCAATTTAAGTAGTGCGTCCAAAATCATGATGTGGCTGCGTGCCAACCCTTTTTTCTTGATTTCATCGCGTACTTTTTGATCCATTGCCAGGCGAATGCTTTCATACAAGTCGCGTTGTTTTCCATCCAAAATAATACTGCGAATAATTTCGGTTTTTTCGGGTAGCTCCTGTGCAACAGCTTGCTTTGTACGCCTGAGTAAAAAGGGTTTAACTCGTTTTTGAAGTTGTTGTAGGCGTACACTATCAGCCTCTTTTTCAATTGGCTTGCGAAACTGGCGGTTAAAGCGATTCATTGGCCCCAGGTAACCAGGCATCAGGAAATGATACATTGACCATAATTCACCTAAATGATTTTCCATTGGTGTTCCGGTCAAGCATAAGCGATGATTTGATTTTAGTGTGCAAACTCCTTGCGTGGTCAATGATTTCGGATTTTTGATGGCTTGGGCTTCGTCCAGAACGATATAGTGAAAGCGATAGTCTCGTAGTATTTCCAGATCACGACGAATCAGTGCATAAGTGGTCAATACGATGTCATAATCAGCCAGCTTATGCAGATACTCTTTACGATCGATACCATGTAGTAATAACACGCTTAAGTCTGGCGTAAAGCGTTGTGCTTCTCTGCGCCAATTTCCCATCAAACTGGTTGGCGCCACAATCAAGGTCGGATATTCACAGCGTCCCTGTTGTTTTTCCAGTAGTAAATGGGCTAGTGTCTGCACGGTTTTACCCAGCCCCATGTCGTCTGCAAGAATACCGTTAAAAGTCAGTTCACGAATAAACTGTAACCAGCATAAACCTTCTAGTTGATAAGGGCGTAATTCCGCGTTAAGGCCGATAGGTGGTTCAATTTCGCTGAAGTTCTCAAGGTTTTTGAGCTTTTTAGTGAGCGCTTGTAACTCATCCGCGCCATACCAGCGTAGCTGTGGATCGTTGAGTAGATCACCAAGTTGTAAACTCTGATAACGTGATAATTCCAGGTGACCATCATCATTTAACGGGTCAGTGTCATACAGTTCAATCAGCGTATCAAATACAGACAATAGTCGAGAGGTTGGCAATTTTAACCAATGATTGTCATCCAGAGGAACCAGAATGGTTTCTTCCTGTTTCAAGAACTCACGCAGCTGGATTGGATCATCACTTTGAGCGAGCAATTCCACTAAGGCTGGCAACAAATTGATGCGTTCGCCATTGACTTCGACTCCTAATTCGAGAGAAAACCAGTCGCTACCCTCGTCTTCTTCGAGTTCGGCTGTCCAGTTGTCAGCAACATCAAAGCGCAACTCAAAACTGTCCGCTATTTCTATTTCCCAGTCTTGTAGTTTTAATTCTGGGATGGTTTCTTCCAGAAAGCGTTGCCAGAGCTGGACGGATTGAGTCATTGTGGAACCAGTCATCACTAGTTCAATTGATTGATACTCGAAAATACCGGCTTTTTGAGGAGAATCCAGTCCCGCCTCATAGAGTGTTTTCAACGCTTGAATTTCTTGCTCTGGATGACGGGTAACGTGGTAGCGTGTGTCATTGACGATGACAATTTTAGTGGGTTCAAAATCGTCAGGATTGATCAGGATACTGTCGTAGCGAAACCGCAAACGAACAAAATGCACCTGACGCTGAACACCATTTTGCAGTACCACAGGACGACGGTATAACTGCAGAACAGGAACCGTCGATGCAGTCTCGATTTGTTTATCCTCAATACCAATATCCACAGGAGCAGGAAGATTCAAGTCGGCCAGGTCGAGCAATAACTGACGACTGACTGTTTCCAGTTTATTAGTGGGAATGACTGGTGCGTTGAGTAACGGTGAAAATTGTGCCGGGTTAAGCGAGGTTTCTAAAACACCACATTCCAGACTGGTTAAATCCAGATAAAAAGCATGCTCAATCAGAAATAAACGCTGTGCTGGTGGGGTGATTTCAGGAATGAGTTGCTGGCCATTTTTCATTTCCTGCCATACAAATTTCAGGGAGCGCGACTGGCCAGGAAATAACGCAGCATGTTTTTGGTTGTTCCAGTGGCAACGTCCTGTTTTTAACAGTGTATCCAGGGCAATCTCCCCCAGGTTTCCTCGTAACTCAAAACGTGCTTCATAGTAGCTCAACTGACCTGGTTTGAGTAAAGTGACAATTTCCTCATCAACTTCGGTGACCAGCTGATCTTTGGAGTAAGCTTCAATAATACGATGTATTTTCATCGGAGTCGCCGCACCAAATCCGCCTTTTTTTAGTTTGCGCACTCTCATCACCTGAATCACTGGAGAGTTGTTGCTTTGTAACGACAGAAAATATAACAGGCAAAACACATCTTCCGTGTTGGAGGCCGTAATTTCAGGAAGTGGTTCTGTGCATGATTGCTTTAGGCTTTGTATCCAGCGGTCAGCTAAGTTGATATCTACTGTGTTGCGTCCCTGCATTTGAAAGCGACGTCTGTATGCAATGCAAACAGCGACAACATGCTTGCAGTTGTGGCCTATCGGGCAAGTACAAGTGCCGATAATTGCTACTTGATGTTTAAGGTCTTTAACAATCACATTCACGTGATAAGGATGCGCTGAAGAGCCAGACACATTGGCATTCAGCATTAGTGTCGAGCTGGCATCATTAATATCAAGCTCTTTAACATGACCATGTTGAGCATAACGCGCACCACGCTCATAATAAGCCTGTCCACAGATTCTTTTAATGTCTCTGATTTCGAAAATAGCTTGTGGCATAGATGATTGGGTAAAGTAGTGATTAAAACAACTTGAAAATAGATAATATCGTCATTAAAACAATGTCTTAATAATAAATCCTGCTATCTCGAGTGATGTGAAAACATTCAAGCAGGCAATCCGACCATTCTCGCATAGATTAGGTTTGGCTGCTATTGATGACGCATGATTGGTTGTCAGGATTTAGGTATAATTATTTTCAATCGTTTTTTTTTTGTGGGTGTGTCATGGTTGAAGTTCAGAACAAGCCTTCGATTGCGGTCATCAATTCACCTGCTATAGACAGCTGCCAAGTTTGCAATGTCATTGGCTGATTGATACGGAAAAAAAGTAATCGACAGCTTTGTTTGCACCTACTAATGATGATTGGTTACTGTACAGTTATTCACAAATAGAAGAGCCTGTTCAAATCCAAATGGATGATTATTTGGACAGCCTCCTAGTGGTAGTATTGGGTGCGCGTCATGTCGGTAGTTCATATTACTTCGCCAAGTCCCTCACATCAATCATGTAATCTGTATCTATGAAGTTACCAATTCAACTGTACACTGTTGACCAGGTTCGGGCGATGGATCGCTATGCTATAGATATTATTGGCATTGCGGGCATTGAACTGATGACTCGAGCCGGACGGTGTGCTTTCAATCTTTTGACGCAAGTCTGGCCTGAGGCGCGGTGTATTAACGTGTTTTGTGGTGCTGGAAATAATGGTGGTGATGGTTATGTGATTGCTCGATTGGCGTTACAGTGTGGCTTGAGTGTGAATCTGGTGGCACTGGCAACGATTGATCGTTTGCAAGGGGATGCTTTGGCCGCTGCCCAGCACTATTTGCAGGCTGGTGGAACGATCAACACTTTTGATGCGCCAGACTGGCAAGAGTGTGATGTTGTGGTTGATAGTTTGTTAGGCACGGGATTGGATCGGGAAGTCGGTGGCGATTACAAGCCAGCAATTGAGGCGATTAATGCCAGTCAATTGCCAGTGTTGGCTGTAGATATTCCATCAGGTTTACATGCTGATAGCGGTCGCGTTTTGGGGGTGGCTGTGCAAGCAAATCAGACCGCAACATTTATCGGTTTAAAACAAGGTTTGTTGACAGGTCAAGCTGCTGATTATTGTGGTCAGGTTAGCTATTATAGCCTTGATGTTCCAGAGTCTGTGTTAGCGTTAGAGAAGCCATCAGCGTGGCGTTTTGTTGCGCCATCACGACTGTTACCTGCAAGAAAATCCAGCGCACATAAAGGTCACTTTGGCCATGTGTTATTGATTGGTGG
This sequence comes from Methylococcales bacterium, assembly GCA_036478815.1. GTDB lineage: Bacteria > Pseudomonadota > Gammaproteobacteria > Methylococcales > DRLZ01 > DRLZ01. Next base: position 8,132 of record JAZGEP010000242.1, on the reverse strand, counting down.
TGAATCCGGATATAGCGGCGCAATACGCCTTGCTGCACAAGCGGCTGCGCGTTGTGGTGCAGGTTTGATCAGCATTGCCACTCGCAATGCTCATGCCGATTTGTTGACGTTGACTCAGCCGGAAATAATGTCGCATGGTGTGGAATCGGTTGAGCAATTACAGCCATTGATGAATAGGGCTACTGTCGTTGTCATAGGTCCAGGTCTGGGTCAGTCAGACTGGGCTAAACAATTACTGGAAGTAGTGTTGACAAGTGATTTGCCTATTGTAATTGATGCGGATGCACTGAATTTGTTGGCACTTAACCCTGGTATTCAGCGTAACAACTGTGTTTTTACGCCACATCCGGGGGAAGCTGCCAGGCTTTTGCACTGCTCGAATCAGATGATACAAAGTGATCGTTTTTCTGCGATTAGGAAGCTACATGAAATCTATGGAGGCATCGTTGTGCTAAAAGGAGCAGGAAGCCTGGTTGATGATGGTCAAATCATCACTGTTAATACCAGTGGCAATCCAGGAATGGCAAGTGGCGGCATGGGTGATGTGTTGAGTGGTGTTATCGCTGGATTAATCGCTCAAAGACAAGGGTTGGCTGACGCAACACGAATTGGTGTGTGGTTGCATGGCGCGGCTGCTGATGTTGCCGCTCAGGTGGGACATCGCGGGCTTTTGGCCAGCGATTTATTGCCTCAGATTCGCAAACTGGTTAATTGATGATTGAGCAACTCATTGCCAATGAGGAAGAAATGTATGATTTTGGTGCATATCTGTACTCAATATTACCCGATACAGGGGTTGTTTATTTAAACGGGCAGCTAGGAGCTGGAAAAACAACTTTGGTACGTGCTGTATTACAGGCAGCGGGTTATTTGCACCATGTAAAAAGTCCAACTTATACAATTGTTGAAGATTATGTGTTGGGAAACAGACGTTATCTGCACTTTGATCTTTACCGACTGACTGATCCAGAGGAGTTGGAGTGGCTTGGGTTTAGGGATTATCTGGCAGAGAGCTTGCTATTTATCGAATGGGCTGAGCAAGGAATAGGATTCCTGCCGGATCCAGATCTGGTGATCAATCTTAGTATCGAGAACAGTATGTATCGCAGAGTTACGCTTTCCGGATTTCCGTAGAACGAAGATGAATCAGAACAATAACGATGTTTCTGTTGACTTTAAAACAAAAGTATTTCTATTATATCAATTAGATATATGATATCGTTAAGCCTTTGCTTTCAATGCTAACACCAAATTGAATCTTAGAGTCGTTTTTGAGAAATTAGGTTATTCAATATGAAGCTTAATCGCATGAAAAATTGCTTAGCGTTAATCATTATTGTGCTGGCTAGTTTTGCAGTGCAGCCGGTGTTTTCAGCGCCAATCACGGTTAGTGCGGTACGTTACTCGACTTCTTCAGATCGGAATCGTATGGTATTTGACGTCACCGGGTCGGTCAAGTACAAATTGTTCCGGTTGGACAGTCCACCACGCTTGGTTATTGATATCTATAATGCGCGAGCAGTGAAGCCTTTACCCCAACCTCCTGCGAACAATCAGTTAATTAACCAGGTCAGGGCAGGTGCGCACAATAAAACTGGAGCGCGTATTGTTGCTGATTTGACGCGCGACTCAACATTTAAATCCTTTCAATTAAGCCCAAACAAGCAATATGGTCAGCGTTTGGTGATTGATATCTATCGTGCCCCACTGACAGCGAAGAAGTCGATAACAACAAAATCGACTGTGTCGAACACGAGTAAGCAGCAAGAAAAAATAGTGCGAACTTCTGCAGCATCAAACACAGTCTTAAGCAAGCATAGTAAGCCAAATAAACAGCCTGAACATGTTCGTAGCTTAGAACCAGTGGTCGATATCATTATTGCAATTGATGCCGGACATGGAGGAAAAGACCCTGGGGCAATTGGGATTCATAAAACCAAGGAAAAAGATGTTGTTCTGGCGATTTCTAAAAAATTGGCAAATCTTGTCGATGCCTCTCCTGGAATGAAGTCATATATGATCCGTGGTGGTGATGAATTTATTCCGCTCCGAGAGCGTATGAAAAAAGCACGTAAAGTAAAAGCAAATTTGTTTGTATCGATTCATGCAGATGCTTTGGAAAATCGAAACATAAAAGGAGCAACAGTCTATACATTGTCTTCAGGGGGTGCGCTTAGAGAAGCGCGAGTCTGGGCCAGACGTAAAGACCAGACTGAGTTAGTCAGTGGCATTAGTTTGCACGATAAAGATACAGTGCTGGCCTCTGTTTTATTGGATTTGTCGCAGTCAGCCACAATTGAGGCAAGTGACACGGTTGCCGGTTATATTTTCTCCCATTTAAAAAATCATGGCCCAGTGCTTAGGCAGAAAGTCCAGAAAAAGCCCTATATGGTTTTGAAATCACCTGATATTCCTTCTGTATTGGTTGAAACGGCATTTATATCCAATCGTGACGAAGAACAAAAGTTACGCTCTTCAGCATTTCAGGCAAGCATGGCTCGCTCTATCTTTAATGGCATTCGTGATTATTTTGCAAGCAGACATTTGCCTGTGTTGCAGGTTGCTGAACGCAGTCATCGAATTATGCGTGGCGAAACCTTGTCAGGAATCGCTCATCATTACGGTGTCAGTGTTGAAATGATCCGCGAGATCAATCATCTCTCTGGAAATCGCATTCAGGCGGGACAGCTGCTGACCATCAGTCCTGATGTTTGATTGTCCGCTTTATTCTATCCAGCCTACTGCGGAAACCTGACAGAGTTCTCTGTGTCAGAGATTTTAGTGTAAAACTTTGTAACTCTCAGCGTAATCAGTAACTGCTTAGATTGCCCTCTAGTTTGTCCAAGAGCAAGGCGAAAGCGCGGAGTTTACAGGTGTAAATGAGCACTTTCAACGAAGCTATTGGATAAAATAGAGGGTAAGCTGAGTAGTTACAAAACTTTCTGACAAAAATCTCTTTGGTTGCTCGCGAAGAAACTTCAGTCACTTGGAATTTTATGTGAGAAGACTCAGGAACGTGCATGAAATAACTTGAACATTCTGGCTGGTCTTTTTGCTCCTGACTGAATAATCTCAATTGTTGCGTAGAACAACGATGCTTCTCTTGAGATTGTTCAGTCAGAAACAAAAATCCTGCGCCATCATTGTTCAAATTATTCCATGCACGTTCCTAAATCAGCTAAAATTGTGCTTTGTTTGGAAATCAGCAAAGCTTATGTCGATAAAATCCCTGCCACCCCAACTTGTGAATCAAATTGCTGCTGGTGAAGTTGTTGAGCGCCCTGCATCTGTTTTAAAGGAGTTGATTGAAAATTCGATTGATGCCGGTGCAACTCAAATTAGCATCACAGTAGAGCAGGGCGGCATTGCTTTGATGAGTGTACGTGACAATGGTTGCGGGATTTTCAAAGATCAGTTGGGTTTGGCACTGTCTCGTCACGCAACCAGTAAAATTTCTTCTGTCAATGATTTGCAAGCAATTTCTACCATGGGTTTTCGGGGCGAAGCCTTGCCCAGCATCAGTTCGGTTTCAAAATTATCACTGACATCACGAACCTGCGATTCAGCCTCGGCATGGCAAGTGACCGCTGATGGAACAGAGCAAGCAGTTGATCCACGCCCTGAATCGCTAGCACAAGGGACTTATATTGAAGTACGCGATCTGTTTTACAATATCCCGGCACGGCGCAAATTTCTAAAAGCTGAACGTACCGAATTTTCCCATATTCAATCCCTGATTAGAAAATTGGCATTGAGCCATTTTCATATTGGTTTCGATTTATCCCATAACCAACGAGAGATTTTCAGCCTCCCTCCAGCGAATGACCAGGCTGCTGAGGAGCAACGTATTGCCGGATTTCTTGGAAAATCATTTATTGATAACGCGCTGTTGCTTGATTTTCAATCAACAGGATTACACTTGCGTGGTTGGATAGGCTTGCCGACTTATTCGCGAGGGCAAGCAGATCAACAGCTTTTCTATATCAATCGTCGCTTGGTTAGGGATAAATTACTGACCCATGCAGTGCGACAAGCCTATCAAGATGTGTTGTTTCATGGGCGTTTTCCGGTTTTTGTGCTTTATCTTGAGATGGATCCAGCACTGGTTGATGTGAATGCGCATCCAGCCAAGCTTGAGGTGCGCTTTAGAGAGAGTCGAACTGTCCATGATTTTGTTGTCCAATCGGTCAACAACGCATTGCAAGAGGTTCGGCCTGTTGCAGCGAAAACTGCGCAACAAGACAATCCTCAATCCACACAGCCAGCTGATGCTGTAAACTCAGAGGCTACTCACCATGTTGCTGAACTTGAAGCGACATATCAGGCTCCACGACAGTACAATTTACCGTTGGAAACTCCTGGTCACTCAGCATTCTTTCAATCATCAAATGAAGCTGCCGAGCCGACTTCAAGATCATCAATATCACGAGCAATTCAATCCACAGAGCACAATATTCGTGATAATGCATCTGTAAACGACCATTTTCAGTCTCAGCAAGCAGATATTGATCAAAGTGATGATGCTGTTCCAGTGCTTGGTTTTGCGCTGGCGCATCTGCATAATATATACATACTGGCAGAGTCCAGAAACGGTTTAATTCTGGTCGATGCCCATGCTGGACACGAACGTATTGTTTATGAGAAATTAAAGCAGCAACATGATTCTGATAACATTGCAGTGCAGCCGCTGCTGATACCAGTCAGTGTCAATGTCAGTCAACAAGAAGCCGATTTACTGGAGCAACAATTGACTGAATTAGTCCAGGTTGGTCTGGAGATTGAAAGGCTGGGACCTGAACAGCTATTGGTGCGCTCTGTTCCAGCGGCATTGGAAAAAGCAGATATTGAGGGCTTGGTGCGAGATATTATTGCTGATCTAACTAGTTACGACTGCAGTGATCGGGTTCAACATTTGTCTCAGCGCATACTGGCTGATATGGCCTGTCGCGGAGCCATTCGTGCTGGCAGACGTTTAACCAAAGATGAGATGAATCAGTTGCTACGAGATATGGAAAAAACCCGATTCAGTGGACAATGCAATCACGGACGTCCTACCTGGGTGGAGCTTGATCAGGATGCTCTCGATAAATTATTTTTGAGAGGACAATAACATTGTCCGCAATTCAGTTGCGAGCTGATTTACCGCCAGTGATTTGTTTGATGGGGCCGACGGCAATCGGAAAATCAGCAATAGCGGTTAAGCTTGCGCAGCAGCTTGATTGTGAAATCATCAGTGTTGATTCAATGCAAGTTTATCGTGGCATGGATATCGGTACTGCAAAACCGAGTCGTGAACAACAAGGCGGTATTACGCATCACTTGATCGATATACTTGATCCGACTCAAGTTTATTCTACTGGACAGTTTCGCCAACAAGCGATTGGTTTGATTGAGGAAATTATTGAACGTGAGAAAACACCTTTGTTAGTAGGCGGTACCATGTTGTATTTCAAAGCATTATTTGGAGGTCTTGCTCAATTACCTGTGGCGAACACTGAGATGCGGGCAGAGCTGGAGCAACAAGCAGTTGAAATTGGCTGGCAAGCCATGCATGCCCAGCTTGCAATAGTAGACAGTGAAGCAGCACAACGGATTCATCCAAACGACCCACAACGGATCCAGCGCGCGCTGGAGGTTCATAGGCTCACTGGTCAGTCGTTATCTAAATTAATGAAAGATAATGCACGTAGCACACCGCCTTATAATTTTATCAAGTTGTCGCTTGTGCCTGAAGACCGTCGTCGACTGCATGAAAATATTCGTTTAAGATTTAACGCAATGATTGAGCAAGGTTTGATTCAGGAAACAAGCGTACTCTATGGAAGAGGGGATCTGAATCCAGCATTACCCGCTCTTCGGGCAGTTGGTTACCGGCAAGTATGGGCATATCTAGACCAGCAACTGGATTCAAAGTCAATGGTTGAACGTGCAGTAATTGCGACTCGACAGCTGGCAAAACGACAATTAACCTGGCTTAGAAAGATTGATCTAAGCAAACAATATACGCTTGGAAGTTCTGCGTTTTGCTCAGAAATGGTTGATGATCTAAGTAAAGTATTGAAGCGCTGAAATCTGGGAATACTTCCTTGTCTAATAATAGTATACTGAGCGATAATACGTTGTAATGACGATATAATATTTTTATTTCAATCAGTACGTGGTGTGAGTAGAACTAATCTACTTATGATGTTGTCTTCTTCTTCGTGAAGCGTGGATAAAATTCAGAACGCAGCTTCTTTACACTCGTCATCGTTTTAGACCTGCAATGACGCTCTGACTACTGATAGAATACTATTTGTGATAGGAGATAAGCTTAGTTGTTCAGCCACCTGAACAATGATGGAAAGATCACAGTAGTCGTTTTCAATAACAACTAATAATAGGGAGTAAGAATGTCTAAAGGGCAGAACTTGCAAGATACGTTCCTAAACGCGCTGAGAAAAGAGCGAGTTCCGGTTTCAATTTTTCTGGTGAATGGGATCAAGCTTCAGGGTCAAATCGACTCTTTTGATCAGTATGTTGTTATGCTCAAAAATACCATGAGCCAAATGGTCTATAAGCATGCAATCTCTACTATTGTGCCGTCAAGAGCAGTGCGGATCTATCATCCTGAGAATACGCAAGCTTCGGTGAATACAGAAACGTCGAATACTGACAAACCAGCGGATTTGTAGCGTTGTTTTTCTTATTAAGACAGTTTTTTCATGATCCCAGGTAAACTGCTTGGTTAGTACAGATTTGTTTGAACGTCCTAAATCAGGTGAGCGAGCATTACTTGTTCATTTGCAGTTGCGCACTCATCAAGAGGATTTGCAAGAACTATCGGAACTAGCACGATCAGCCGGGGCTGATCCTGTTGCAACATTGACTGCTAGCCGTTCATCTCCAAATCCACGCTATTTTGTTGGAACTGGAAAACTGAAAGAGATAAAACAGATCATCGCTGACCAGGGCATTCAATTGATCTTGTTCAATCATGTGCTGTCACCTGTGCAAGAACGCAATCTTGAGCAAGCTCTGGATGTACGTGTACTGGATCGAAATGAGTTAATCCTTGATATTTTTGCCCAGCGGGCGCGCTCATTTGAAGGCAAAATGCAAGTTGAACTTGCTCAATTACGCCATTTATCAACACGGTTGATTCGCGGCTGGACGCATTTGGAACGCCAAAAAGGTGGTATCGGCATGCGTGGCCCTGGTGAAACCCAACTTGAAACTGATCGTAGATTGATTGGCGCCCGGATCAGGACCATTCAAAGTCGTTTGTCTAAAATACAAAAACAACGCACACAAGGACGCCGTTCACGTAACAGAAGCGCATTGCCAACGGTTGCTTTGGTTGGTTATACCAATGCCGGCAAATCAACATTGTTCAATACTCTTTCTGGTGCAGAGGTTTATGTGCAGGATCAGTTGTTTGCAACGCTGGATCCTGTGGTGCGCAGAATTCAACTCAGCGGAGGAATGGCCATTGGGCTGGCTGATACAGTTGGATTTATTCGCCATTTGCCCCATGAGCTTGTCGCTGCATTCCAATCAACCCTGTTAGAAGCTAAGCAAGCCGATTTGTTATTGCATGTGATTGATGTTTGCTCAGATCAACGTGATGATCTGATGGAACAGGTAGACACAGTCTTGGCTGAAATAGGTGCAGACAAGATTCCTCAAATTCAGGTATTTAATAAAATTGACCTTGCAGAGGGGATGAGTCCTCGACTGGAAACGGATTCATCAGGTAAACCAGCCAGGCTTTGGATATCAGCGGCACAACAGCAAGGCATGGATCTACTGAATCAGGCGCTGAACGTTTTCTTTCAGGACGATTTTGTTGAAAAAATCATTGTTATTACGCCACAGCAAGCTGGCATTCGTGCAAAATTATTTGCTATTGGTGAAATTGTTGATGACCAACCAGATCAGATTGGTGGCTGGCAAATGAGCGTTCGAATTCATAAAAAAGATCTTGGTTTATTGAATAATGTTAAAGTGCTAGAGTTTGGAAGTGAAGGAACGTGCATGAAATAACTTGAACAATTGACTTGTCTTTTTGCTCATCTTCGGTGTTGCGAAAACAGTTACATAGCTCACTATGCGCCTGTTTTCGCGCCTTGAATATGAACAAAAATCCTACG
>JAZGEP010000241.1:0-14087 GCA_036478815.1 Methylococcales bacterium | reverse complement strand
TGAACAATTGACTTGTCTTTTTGCTCATCTTCGGTGTTGCGAAAACAGTTACATAGCTCACTATGCGCCTGTTTTCGCGCCTTGAATATGAACAGTAATCTGACAAAAATGGCCTACGTCAATTGCTCAAGTTATTTCATGCGCGTACCTAATCTCAAACACTTGTTTGTACATCCGTACTATTATTTCACCCAGTTTGGCTTTCAAATGTTCTGCTTTCGGTTGACGTATTAACTGGCATAGTATCCAACGCTGGTGCTTCACTTAAAGCAAATCCGCGTAGTTTGCTCTGATAGTTATTAATCATAGCGTTAACTTCTTTACGCCTAATCTGGGTTTTAATATCTAGTGGTACGTTTTCAAATAAGGTCAGATAAATCTCCTCACTGATTGGCTGTTTACTTTGCAAACTGTATTCAAATTTAATTGCGTTAATAGCATTTAGGGTTCTTGTATCCAGTAAACCTGTGACCTCTACGTCCACATTATAGAGATAGAGAAATTCCTGGATTTTTGCGATACGGTCTACTGGTTCTAGACTATAAAACTCTTCTCGCACCGCATCAAGAATCACGGAATCAGGTTCGCTATTGGGTATTAATCGCCAGTATGGCAATTTCTGATATTTTCCAATTACCTGGATCACACTAAGCTGAACCAGAAGACGAACAGCCGCATGGCGACCTTGAATTTTCTTAATGTTGCCACGCAAACCTACAGTCTGACCATAAATGGTAAAACCCAATTGATTGACCCCGATACCTTTTTGAACGTTGATAGTATTCGCCGCCTGGATAAAAGGAATCCCCATAAAAGTTTTGAAATCCACCAGGTTTAAATCCAGGGCGATACTAGCTAGCGAGTTTTTTCGTGTATCCTCGAAATCCAATCCTATAAGGATTCCGATTTCTTCTGCAGCAGCGCTGATATCAAACCCTTCTTCTTTTGTCACCAGTCCACGATCAAATTCAGTTAATCCTCCGAAGAGAACAACATCAGGCAATATTTTGTCACCCCATTCTGAATAACCGGTTTGAGCAAGTGATATCATGAATTCTGGGTCATATGGGATATAAAAAATTTCCCCACCAAAACCGTTCAAGGTGCTTTTCACCATTTCCGAAATATCTTGTGGAATTTCACCTTCGGTGGGCAAGGAAGCCCCGGTTTTGTCAAATACTGATGTTGACATTACATGCACTGGACCACGGCCATAGATGAGATTTGCCCTTCCTAACTGCCTGACAGCCTGGCTAAACACAGTGGTTTTAACCTCAGGTAATGTAGTATTTAAACCCAGATCCACATTTTGTGGGTTAACGCCGCAAGCAGTGGTAATGATGCAGCTAACAAAAGTGATCAATATCCGGTAACTATTTGTTATGTCATATGTTTTTATGTTCATGGGTTTTAACCAACTTAGCGTGAAATAGAATTGGCATTCTTGATTTCAGACGAATTAACTATCGTAGTTCCAGGTGCGATTTTCGTTCCAATACCAAAGTTGATGTTACCCTGACCATTTTCACCTTGGGTAATTACTGGTCGTGTACTTTTTATCCCTTTTTTGCTACGCAGTTCTGCTGCTTTGGCTTTCATTAGAATATAAGGGATATTAATTCGAGTTTTTAGTGAATCATCCACTGCTGTATCAATCGCTATTCCAGCATCCAGGTCAGCGCTATTTGTGCTTCCAGCAGTCAATACTGTAATGATTGTAACTAAGCATAGATATAGTGGTTTTTTCTGCATCGGAATTCTCCATTGAATATTACTTGATAATGATTGAGCCCTGGCTCGATTGATTAGTCCCTAGTAATTTACCGATACCGCCAATTTCTATTGCCACATTGGTTGAGTGACTAATGTCAGCCTCGTTAACAATTTTAACTCCACTTAGAGATTTCGAAATTTTTACAACCCCTTGGTTAGCCTCTGCTTTACCTCCAAAGCCAAGAGCAAGATTGTTGGAATTTTTAATTCTGGCGTTATTAACAACTGTTGAATTCTTCAACTGTGCGCCTTTAAGTAACACACTGCCTTGATTGGCTTCTGCTTTGCCAATGGCAATATTTCTGGAATGCTTAATATTGACTTTGTTAATGATTGTCGAATTTTTGACAGTGCTCCCTGCAGCAAAAGTATCAATTACAATCAACAACAGTATTAAGGCGAAATAGGGTTTCATTTTCAAATACCTAAGTTGACCGCCTACTAAAAGGCGGCCATGTATTAATTTATCCTAGAGAGTGAGTTTATTGGATTTCGACGGAGCCTTGATTAGCTATAGCTTTGGCTTTTCCCATAGCAAAGGCAATGTTCTGAGAACTCTTTATGTTTGCTTCGTTTGTAATGGTAGAATTCTTGATTTTAGATCCTTTGATTTTCACACTGCCCTGGTTAGCTTCGGCTTTGGCTTTTCCCATAGCAAAGGCAATGTTTTGAGAACTCGTTATGTTTGCTTTGTTTGTAATAGTAGACCCTTTGATTTTTGATCCAGCAGCAAATGCATTACCTGAAATAAACAGCCCTAAAACAACAATTGTCATTAATGTTTTCATTGTTAATACCTCAATAAAATAAGTTGTTTAATCTTTCGAACCTTCTGGGTTCAGCTTGTATAAACGAACAATCATTATTTTTTTAAATAAATTTTTATTTTGAGTCGGCAAGGTGTAACCTGTTGACTTATATGCTTCAAATAATAATTAGGGTCATATCAGTAAAAAAATTAGAAATTATATGTAAATGTTCGTTTTATACAAGTGACTGGATTTGAACTGGATGAAAAATTCGGAATATGTAAATGATGGTGTCAGTGATTGATGCCTTACTATTTGAGCTTATTGTTCAATCAATACGTTAATATTTACCTTGAAATCGTTTATGGGAAAGTAGATTGTTGCACATGAACTTTCCATCAATGCCCCAATGGGATTCGGTGCTAAAAAAGCGGTTCCGTAGGTGAGGAGAAACAATGCAATCAACAATAAACTCCAGGCAGACTCTGACTTCGGAAGCTGCAAAAAAGCTGTTTTTTGAGCACTGGAACTTTCTGCAGAGTCTGGCCAGTAAACGTTTTCCCAATGATAGTGCTATGGGTGAACAAGCGCTAAATTATGTCCTGGATAAATTGGAAGAACACGACTGGAAACGCGTTAAGTGTTGGGATAATAACAGCAGTTTTGCAACCTTTATAGCGGTATTTGCAACTCGTTTAATAACAGACTTTGTACGTTTAAAGTTTGGTTATCATCGACCACCAGCCTGGTTGCTGAAGAAGCAAGAGGATGAATGGAAAAAGGCCTTTAAATTGTGCACTGTTGACAAATATGAACGCAGGGAAGCACTGGAAATTCTGTATTCTGAGGCATCAACAATGAATCGAAGTGAAATAGAAGACATAGTTAACACTGTTTACTCTAAATGTAATAAACAAGCACGATTTTCTGAGGGTAATCTTGCACTTGATCAAATTATAGAACCACTCTCAAAAGACAACCCAGCGTCAGAGCAGAGTAATATTTACAATAAGCAACTGATTGAAGTATTGATTGAGTTTATCCAGTCAGATGAGGTTTCTTTTAAAGCAATCGCTGATGATACGCTTAAAGATGTATTGAACCATTTAAAATCACACATCAATATGAGCGATGAAGATCGTTTATTATTGAGGCTTAGGTTTTGTGAAGGATTAAAAATTAAAGAGATTAGCCAAATACTCGATCTGGAAGGTAACCTCTATAAACGTATAAATGGTTTAATCGATGATTTGAGACGTGCGTGTCAGCAATCTGGATTGATTGCAGCCTGAGTGAATAAATAATTTTTTAAATGGTTTGGAGATAATATATGGCAGACAATCAAGATAAGACGCTAGCATTACTCGGTATTGCTGCAACCAAAAAATCTCCGGATCAAGAATGCCCGCCTGAGAATATCATGAGCGCATTTATTGAAGATCATCTGGATTCTGAAATGCGTACAAAAATGCTTGCTCACGTCAATCAGTGTGAGGATTGTTACTTTACCTGGGAACAAACGAGTCTCTTCCTGGCACAACACCAGGTTAAAGTTGCTGAACTGATAAAGACTCCTAAAGTTGGAATTTTACAGCGTTTAAAAAGCTGGCTTGATTCAGGGTTTTCGTGGCAAGTAGCACTTCCTGGACTAAGCCTGGCAGCGTTGGCGATTGCAATGGTTGTCAACCTTCCGGATAGCGATACGGGCTTTTCAGACCCATCGATAGCAGCAACCAAAGCTCTTGATGCAGACACATTGGCTCGTAAGATCAATCAATTTCCTGTTCCCTGGAAAGATCAACGTTTTGGTTTTAACAAATCTGCCTACACTGCACCCGCAAAAGCGTTTGGTGTTGGGCTATGGGATGTCAGGCGTTCATTAATCAATTCTGATGAACCACTACCAGTTCAACTGGAATCAGAACCAGCAATCAACTGGCGAAATTCCGCATACCACGATTATTACGCTTATGGGCAATGGGCGTTGGATGCCTGGTTGCTTGCCAAAGCCAAACATGTAAAACCGCAACAATGGGCTGTACTCAAGCAATCATTGCAAACGCTTGAAACCGGGTTGAAGCAACGACAACAATTTGAACCTGAGGCAACCATAGCCTTGAAAAACATTGGCACGATAAAGACCAGTCTGGATCGCTTATCCCAAAAAGTGCATCCGTCACTGCAAACAGCTTTGCTACGCGACATAGAACACGGCGTGCAGACATTATTTTTGTAATGTGTTATCTCTCAAAGCCAATGATACAGCCAAGTTCAATGAACAATCTGTTGCGAGCCATGATGCTCATGGTGTTGATGCTATTAACACATCAAGCCCATGCCAAACTCAACAACGAAGTGGCTTTTTACATTAATACTTACGGCGAACTGACTGTAGAGCAAGACCCGAAAGTGGCAGACGCTCAGCGTGTTTTCAAAAAAGTTCTATCAGCAGCTGACCGCAACAGCAAGCGCCTGCCTAAGCTGGTTGTCATCAATAACAAAACCCACGCCTGGGCTATCGCCTTACCAGCTGGTCATATTGTGTTATCCAGGCAGGTACTGGATATCGTGCGGCGTAATGCGGATCCAGAGCTTGCAGACACTCGCCTGGCTTTTGTGTTAGGGCATGAACTTGCGCATCTGGCAAATGATGACTATTGGCACCACGAGGTAGAAAGCTTTATGCAAAACAACGCAGATGCACAGAAAATTGCTGAGTTTATTAAGCAGAATTTTAAAGACAGGCAAGCAGAGTTGGCAGCTGATGACAAAGGCTATATTTATGCAGCAATGGCTGGTTACCCGGTGGATCGATTGCTACGAAAAAAATCCTCAAACAACAGTCAGGATGCTGATCAAGACTTTTTTACATTCTGGATGCAGCAAACCAATACCAAGACTTCACCCACGCATCCACAAGCCAAAGACAGAGCAGAATTACTGCGTCAGCGACTCTATCAAATTAACCAGAAGCTGGCTTTTTTTCGATTTGGTACCCGGTTAGCTAATTTTGGTTATTGTAATGATGCCATCTATTTTCTAAAAGAATTTCAAAAAGTGTTTCCGGGACGCTCCGTCTTAAACAACCTGGGACTGTGTTTTCTTCATCAGGCGCGCTCACAGATGCAACAGCAACATGCCGCATTTTATTGGTTGCCGCTGACGCTGGATACACGCAGCAGAGCAGATGTATCAAGAAGAGGTGGATTTGAAAATCTTCAGGGACCACAACAATTTCTGAAAAACTACAGTATAGAACGCGCTAATCTGGCTGGTTATCTGGAAGATGCAGTCAACGTGCTTAGTCTCGCTGTTGCCAAAGATCCACTGTATTTAGCAGCCAGAATCAATCTGGCAATTGCCTATCTTTATCAGGGCAAGCCACATCAAGCCAGAGCCGTGCTAGCAGAGGCTAAACAACAATCCACAACAAACCCTCATATAGAAATGCTCGATGCACTGGCTTTGTATGAACAAACAGATGCTGATCTTGATCTTTGGGCGACTGCAGTTAAAAAGCTGGAACAACTAGAGCAGAAAGACCAATCGCCACATGTAGTCTACAACCATGCGCGTTTACTGTCGGTGCGGCCACGGTTAGCTGAAGCACAAACTATGTGGAACCGCTTGCGTGCCCAGGCAGACAGCCTGCCTGAAGAGCTGCGTCAGGAACTATGTACACAGCAAAATCTGGATTCAGTGACCACGTGCATGGCTAGAAAAACAACCAGTGTTAGCAAACTTAACTTGAACTGGCTTTTTACAACCAGTCTGGAGCCATTGTCAAACACAGAGCGGGAACAAATCGCAACTGCGTGGCAATCAATTGCTTTTGATTGGGCATCAGCAGAACTCCATGGTTTTATCCATCAACACAATAATGGCTCCTCTGAAATGCTGGAGATGAACCACACCGTACAAATGCAGGTATTAAAAGGCAATCCTGTTGTAGATATTAATCAAATCAATCGTAATTGTCAGCATCCATTAAAAAAACGCAAGCTGGATGAAGACGAAGTCTGGACGTGTGACACCTGGGCAGTCTTGGTCTCCAATCAACAAGCGAAAGAGATCTGGTATGTACAGAAATGAGCGAGATCTTGAATAGGCTTCTAGCAACATAAGTACATCAAGGAGGCTGTTATGGTTCTCGTACCCATGTTCCAGTGTCACGGTCAATAAGTTAAGAGAAATATTTTTTCGTAGGGTGCATTCTATGCACCAAAAAATAGCAGTAGTGCTACATCATTCGGTGCATACAATGCACCCTACAATTGTTAATTTACTTAACTTAATGGCAATGATACTTCAGCGTGGTTATGCAATGCCAGACGCTCAAACATCCAAATATGGATTTCCACGCTAAAGCATGGAAACCAGAGAAAGTCAGTCAAGGAGGTTGCAGTTTTGAAACAAACAAATAGCAAATACCAAAGACTCAATAGCAGCTTACCCAGTATTGGCCGCAGTCAATCGCTGACAATGAAAGCTGCAGCGTGTCCAATTGTTTGGCTTTTGTTGCTAATAGTCGGGTTATCTTGTCTACCTGTTCAACAAGCGCGTGCCGAAGTCATTACCGATGGAACGGTAGGTGCGGCGCAAAACCTTGCCGGGCCTAAATTCGTTATTCCACAATCCCTGGGTAGTGCTAGAGGAACCAATCTGTTCCATAGTTTCCGCAATTTTAATATAGACAACACCGAATCGGCGACGTTTACTGGTGCCAATACTTTTAAGAACGTCATTAGCCGGGTTACCGGTGGCCAAGCTTCAAGCATCAATGGTGTGTTGAATTCTCAGGTTGGGCAGGCGGCATTCTACTTTATCAATCCCGCTGGTGTGGTATTTGGTGTCAATGCGAAAGTTAATGTCCCTGGTGATTTCCATGTCAGTACCGCAAGCGAACTTCGTTTTAGTGATGGCGCTGTATTCAGTGCTGCACAGCCGGGCGGGAGTGTATTGAGCATGGCGACACCTGCTGAATTCGGTTTTCTTGGTAATCAAAGCAGTACCATTCGCGTGGACAGAAGTAATTTAACTTTCACGTCCCGCACATCCACAACGCTAAGCAGCAGTGGGCTTACAATCGAAGGCGGGGTTGTTGCTGAAGGTGAGCGTGTTGTCGAACCTGACTTTGACATCGTAGATGGGAGTTTTGTTAGAGTTGAGCGAGTTTTAGCAAGTGGTGAATCGATTGACGCAAAATTGAAAAACCCAGGCGGTGTAATTCGTCTGACAGCAGTGGGTGGAGGTAATTACACATTGCCGATCGAGGCTGAGCCCAATGATATTGCATCCGGTGATATGGTCATAAATAATTTCACTATAGATGTGAATGAAAACAGACCTGGCAGAATTGAGATTAATGCTGGCGACACTGTTTTTAAATCCAGTATATTATTTGCAGATAATTTAGGGCCTGACCCTCCTGCATCAAACGCGGGAATTAACATTGTCGTTAGTTCATTGCAAATGGAAGGAGGTGCCCTGAGCAGTAGACAACTTAGCAGTGGCAACGCGGGCAATATTACGATATCGGTAAGCAATGACTTTAATATTCTAGGTGGGGTGATCAGAAATAGAGCCTTCAGTGGTGATGCTAGAACAATCACCATCCAGGCTGCCAGCTTTACTATTGATGCACAACCCCTTGGTGTCGGGACGGGTATAATCAGTGACGGTGGTGTCTCCAGCACAATAAAAATTACGGTCACAGGCCCATTGAAAATCCTTAATGGGGGGAGAATCACTAGCAGTGGTAGTAATGCAGGTGACATTAATATTACAGCAGGCGCTGTGGTTATTGATTCTGACGATGATGTGATTGATGATCGTTTAGTCTTAGTGGAAAGGCAGGGAGGAAAGGGGGGAGGAATCTTCAGTACAGCTAGTGGGTCTTCAATAGGTCGAGCGGGTAACATCACTTTGAATACTGGTTCCCTGTCAATATCCAATCAAGGCACGATCAGCGCTGCTTCGTCCGCAAATTCCCGCAATGCACCCGCTGGTTCAATTTCCCTCTCTGGTGAAACTGCAATTCTTCATAGCGGCCAGATTATTACCTCGGCTTTTGATCAGAGCAATGGTGGAAATATTACTCTGAATTTTAAAAACCTGGTGCTTGACAATGGTTCTATAACGGCAAACACCAACGGAAGCGGCGCCAGTGCTGGCATTATTGACATAAATAATGTTAAAGCATTAACAGCTAGTGGGAACGAAGTTTTGCTTAGTAAAACTCCGATTCCTTTCGATCCGGAATCGGGAAATAATGTTATTCAGGCAGTGGCGCCGAATGGTATTCAAGGCGCTGATAACATCACCATACCGGAACTCAATATCAAAGGCGACCTGGTCGGTCTAACTTCCGATTTAACCGATGTTAATACTCTGGCGCAAGACCCATGTTCAATACCTGGACAGCAACAAAGCGTGTTAGTCACCGGCCAACGGGGAGGGTTTCCTGAAACTACGCAAGATGCTCTGGCTGTGCCGTTGAACTGGGATCGATTACAGCGGATTATGTCTGATCCAGGTAGTTCTGGAGAAGACATAGCGCCCGATCAACCCGGCGTTTTTCAGGATAGTGAAGATAAGCATCCAACCCTGGCATTTGCAGTACTGGATCGAGATTGCGGGAAGCGTCACTAATGCGTCTAAAACACTTTATTATTCTGGTTGTGGGTTTTAGCGCTGCGCAGATTGTGTTTGCAGTGCCGCCAGTCACTATCAGTCAGAATCCAACTGCGCCTATTATACCTGATCGGCCCAGTGCAACACGACCTGAGCCACCCAAATTCAAACCCAAAAAAGCGCAACCAGGTCTGACTGTGCCTGATACGCCTGCCAAAAAAAGCGTTGCTGAAGACGCAAGCACCAGGATATTTGCCAAAGGCTTTCGTTTTAACGGTCACACTGTCTTCAGCGACGCTGAACTTGAGGCGATTGCAGAACCCTATACAGAACGGGAGCTGAGTATTGCCGAGCTGGAACAATTGCGCTATCTGTTAACTCAACACTATGTAGAGCATGGTTATCTGAGTTCGGGCGCTGTGTTACCCAGTCAATCATTTAACGACGGTATTATTGAGTTTAAAATTATCGAAGGCACGCTTAACGAGATTAGAATATCCGGTACCGAGCATCTCAATCCCGATTATGTAAAAGACCGTTTGATGCTCGGCGCCGGGCCGCCATTGAATAGTGCGGAATTGCAAGAACGGTTCAGTTTATTATTACAAGACCCACTGATCGAGCGCATGGAAGGTCGGTTAGCCCCAGGTTTAACAGCAGGCCAGAGCCTGCTGGATCTTAGCGTAACCCGCGCCCAACCTTATCAACTATCGCTGAGTACCGACAACCACAGGCCACCGAGTACCGGAGCCGTGCAAGGCCGGCTGGATGGACTGGTGCGTAATCTGACTGGTTTTGGCGATACGCTTGACATTTCTCTTGGCTATAGCGAAGGCTCGTTTACTTACGGGGGTGGTTTTTCCATCCCGATTAACCGTTACGATACCAGACTTTCCTTCAGGGCTTATGCCAGCCAGTCATCAATTGTCGAAGAACCGCTTGAAGACATCAACATCGAGAGCAAATTAAGAGGCTTTGAATTTGCGATTGAACAACCTGTGTACCGCTCTCTCGAACGCTCATTTTCTGTTGGCGCCAGGATTGCGGTGCGAAAAAATCGCAGTACTTTGGAGGGTGACTCGTTTTCCTTTGAACAGGGCGATGAAGACGGTACAAGCAAAGTCAGCACACTGCGTTTTTACCAGGACTATAGTGAACGTGATCCTCAACAGGTATTCGCCGCCCGCTCGACGTTTAATGTTGGTATCAAGGCATTTGACGCCACTTGGAACAACGATGGCACTGCGGATGGTGATTTCTTTAGTTGGTTGGGGCAGGTGCAATACGCCAGACTGGTGATGGACAATGGAGCACAAATTCAGTTTCGTGGTGATGTTCAGCTTAGTAATGACGGCTTGCTCGCCCTTGAGCAGTTTGCGCTTGGAGGCGCAAACAGTATTCGTGGCTATCGGGAAAACGAACTGGTTCGAGACCAGGGTTTTGCCTTATCACTTGAATTCCGCTACCCGCTGTTAAGCGGCACAGATTTTCCCGGCAGCCTGACAGTGATTCCGTTTATGGACTACGGTGGAAGTTGGGATGTGAGTAAAAGCAAAGACATTGAGTATTTGCACTCGGTTGGCCTCGGCTTTGTGTGGACACCGATCAACCAGGTCACTGCGGAATTGTTTTATGCCCACGATTTGAATACAGCACGTAGCAAGCCGGAGTATGATCTCCAGGATGATGGTGTTCATTTTCGCCTGTCATATCAAATTTTATAAGGTGTGCGGGTAATTGATTCCACATTCTTAAGCACAAGGTGGCTGCCGTTAAATTAATAAAACCTTTATTATCGGTTGGGTTAGCGATAGCGTAACGCGTAACCCAACAACTAAATGTCTATGTAAACGCTGTTGTTGGGTTACGGTGCGCGCATAATTTGTTGGTAATTCAAGCCATTGTGGCTTTGCGCACCTAACCCAACCTACGATTGGTGAAGTATATGGAACAGACAAGACTGGATTCCCACGGAGACCGTGGGTACCAGAGTATTTACATACGGAACAGACAAACTTGAAGATAACACGGTAGAGCATTATTCCATGAACTATTTATCAATCTTACCTCGGCTTGTTCTGATTGGATTTTTGGTTGGAATTTGGGGACTCAATAGCGTGGCTGGAAGTCTCGAAAATTCTGTCCAAGCCAATAACCATGCCAATGCATCCAAACCAGTAGAGGATGCTATCCAGGATTTGATTGAGCAGGGAGAAACGTATCGCACCAAAGGCCATTTGATCGAAGCGGGCAATCGCTTTCGCCAGGCCCTTGAGCTGGCAAAACAATCGGGTAATGCCAAAAACGAGTCGCTTGCCACTGGACTGTATGGATACATCCTGTTCTTGCAACAGGATTATGCTCAGGCAAAAGCTTTGCTGCAAAGCGCGCTTGCACAAGCCAAGGCGGAAGGATTGCAGTTGCTGGCGGCGATCCACAGCAATCATCTTGGTAATTACTATTCGGCACGAAAACAATGGGCTGAGGCGCAGAGTGCTTATAGCGATGCATTGAAGTCTGCCGAACTAGGTAAGGATACTGCGTTGATGGTAAGCATTCAGATTAACCAGATCAAACTGGATGCAAAACACAACCCGACAGCGGCATGGAAACATTTGATGCGCATCAAACAACCACTGACCGCAGTTGAACCGATCATTGAGCGCATTCACATGCTACTGGCAGCTGGTTATCAGGCAACTACAATAATCGATTACCAGGCTACTAATCAAAGCCAACGCATTGAATTCGCCAGCCAGTTACTGAACGAAGGCTTATTGCTGGCGCGGCAGATAAATCATGCCCGCTATCAATCGTTGGCGCTTGGACATCTTGGAAAAATGGACGAGGGCAGGAGGCTTTATGCACAGGCGTTACAACTGACTGATGCGGCCGTCAATGTGTTACCAGGTTTTGGTGATGATGACTTTTTGATCCAGTTGCAATGGCAGCGAGGACGCCTGTTAAAAGCACTGGGCGACAATTCCGCTGCATTAATTGCCTATCGCCGTGCCGTGAATCATATTGAGGCTGTTCGCGGAGACATCCCGGTGGATTACCAGGATGGACGCTCGTCGTTTCGCGAGACTCTTCAGCCAGTTTATTTGGGGCTGGCTGATCTGTTAATTCAACAGTCTGATTTAAGCGAAGATAGAGAGACGGCTCAGAGACTTTTAAAGAATGCGCGCACTACCGTCGAATTAATTAAAAAAACCGAACTAGAAGACTATTTTAACAATCGTTGTAACATTCAATCCTTACCTGAAGCAGAAATAGAAAGCATTGCGCCACGCACGGCGGCGCTTTATCCGATTATTCTGGATGATCGCCTGGAATTACTGATTAGTTTGCCTGATGGTATATTCCATAAGAGCGTTGCGGTTCCTGGTGCGCTTGTCAAGAAAAGCGCCAAGCGTTTAGCCGCCGGACTGCGCAAGCAACATAAGGACTATAAGGAGTATAAAGTACCGGCAGCAGAATTGTATCAATGGTTAATCGCCCCGATCACTACGCTTTTGCAGCGTCACCAAATCAATACTCTGGTGTTTGTTCCTGATGGGGCGCTGCGTCTGGTTCCACTAGCGACGCTTTATGACGGTGAGCACTACCTGATAGAAAACTATGCTGTGGCGACATCCCCCGGACTAACGCTGTTTGACCCCAAACCACTATCGCGACAGAATGCCAACATGCTGGTAGCCGGTTTAAGTGTGCCGGGACCGGGAATTAAAACGCTACCGGATAGATACTTGCAAGCTATTTTAAATGTGGTTGGAAAAAAGTCCTACTCGCAAGATCGTTCGGAGAACGACAGACGGGATCTTGCCCGCAATATTTTTGGCCGTGGATCTGTCGATGGAACCAAGCAACCGTCTGTAGATCCTGACATGCGGAACTTGTTAAATCAGCCGGAGATTTACGCCAGCGTTCAATCACTGCTCTCACTTCCCGGTGTCAAGAAGGAAGTCGACAAACTGTCTCAGTTGTTTCCAGGAACGACCTTGCACAATGAAACATTCAAGCTATCCCGCGTTCGCCAAGAAATCGATCAATCATCACCTTACAATGTGGTTCATGTGGCTTCCCATGGCGTGTTTGGAAGCTCCTCCGCGGAAAGTTTTATTCTGGCGCATGATCAGATTATCACCATCGATCAATTGGAAGTGCTGCTCAACTCGGAACGCCTGAAAAACAACCCGATTGAATTGCTGACCCTGAGCGCCTGCCAAACCGCTGAAGGCGATGATCGCTCACCGCTTGGCATTAGCGGCATTGCCCTACGATCCAAAGTCAGAAGCGTACTCGGAACCTTATGGTCAGTTAACGACGCAGCAACGCTTGCCTTTATGGAGAGATTTTACCGGGAACTACAAGATCCTGATATTTCCAAGGCACGGGCAATACAGTTAGCTCAACAGCAACTGATGAAAATTGATAAATACAAGCATCCTTTTTTCTGGTCCCCGTTTCTATTGATTGGTAATTGGTTGTGAGAATTTTGCGATAGGGATTCGGTTAAGACTCGATGGCTAATACCCGCTCAATGCCGTACACAGTCTGGCAAACAGATCAGACAGTCAACGCCGCAAACATCAAACGTACATCATTCAGCGATTGCTCTATCAAAGTTTCCGGTACTTCCGAACATTGGCTTAACGAAATAATTCGTAGCAGTGTAGCAGCTTGTTGCTCTGATATTATTTGATGCGGAATAATTTCATTATACAACCAGACTGCTGCTGTATCAGCTGCTGGCGCTTGGTTTTGGTGATTCAGTCCCGCGACTTGCAACACTAAGGAAGGTGCATGAAATAACTTGAACAATTGACTTGTCTTTTTGCTCATCTTCGGTGTTGCGAAAACAGTTACATCGCTCACTATGCGCCTGTTTTCGCGCCTTGAATATGAACAGTAATTTGACAACAATGGCCT
>JAZGEP010000240.1:0-19931 GCA_036478815.1 Methylococcales bacterium | reverse complement strand
GGCCATTGTTGTCAAATTACTGTTCATATTCAAGGCGCGAAAACAGGCGCATAGTGAGCGATGTAACTGTTTTCGCAACACCGAAGATGAGCAAAAAGACAAGTGAATTGTTCAAGTTATTCCATGCATGTTCCTTAGTAACCAAATACATCTATTCAATAGATAGACTTCGAATCCGCATCGAGCTATGGTCATTTCTGGTGCATGCCTTAAAAAAGAGAGCAGTGTACCCTGTTGGCAGATTTCAGACAAAAAATCACCAAGTAAAGGAATACCACTATAACAAATCATACTGTTATCCCATTTACTAAGCCAGAAGAGATTGTAATGGTCTAATAAAGCCGGGCATTTCTAAAGACTGATTTAAGTACCCGAGTATAAATATTTTAACATTTTACTTGTCATTTTTAGCATCTTCGGTGTTGCATAAACAGTTACATAGTTCACTATGCGTCTGTTTATGCGCCTTGAAGATGAAAAAAAATCCTACGTAATATTGTTAAAATATGTATGCTCAGGTACTTATGCTGTCAATTAGAAGTGACAATGAACAATCAAATAAAACACAAACGACCAAAATATGTGCTTGAAATTAAGCAAGATATTGGTACGTTGGCTGGTCAAATTATTACAGTTTGATTGAGTCCCTATCGCAACTGAAGAAAATTGGCATTCAGGGTATAAGTAGGTGACCATAAGTTTTTTAACATTTTTACTGGTTTATTTTACGCTCTTCTTCGTTGCAACTTCGGTTGCATAGCGCACTATGCGCCCTGCGTTGCGCCTCGAATACCACAAAATACCCTGCGCAAAATTGTTAAAAAACTTATGGTCACCTACTTACCTCACATCGATAGTTCATGTGCTCATTATGGTTTTTTTTGCACATAACACCAATTGATATTGTAAAAGGAAAGGTGTCAGAGCTTGAATCTTGAGGTTTTTTAATATTCGACTCAACACACTAAGAGACCGTTCCAATAAGGCTTTTTGAATTCAAGATTCAAGACCTGACACATATCCCCGTGAATTCAAGATTCAAGACCTGACACATATCCCCGCATATCCCCTGTGTTCTAGTTCCCATGCGATAGCTTAGGAACCCATTTCTTAGAAGCGAATATGGGGGTATCAGGGTAATATTTATTGGGCGGAGCCAACGATTTAATGTTACTCTGACCCCTATTATTCCGCTGAATGAGCTAGTTGAGAGTCCCCGACCCAGTTAGTTTGGGTCGGGGTTCGTCAGTGGTGGCCGATGCACACCTTCCGTCAGTGCGTCCCGATGACTTCAACTTCAGCCAGGGTTAATACATTTGTACCCGCAAGTTGGATGCGTACATAACGACCAGTCTGGTTTACCGTAAACGCCGCCATCCCACCTGCCAGGCCAGGATGAGACAAGTCGATGACCCCAGCTTGATTTTGGGTCGCCGCAAGGCCTGTCGAGACGAATGGTGTATCGGAGATCAAGACGTGAAAGTTCGCGAGTCGATTCGAACAGCAGTCTGTACGATTCCAGACACGGATCTTGGAGATATCGACGATTTGGCCTAAGTCAACTTGCCACCAGGCTTGAGTCTCGTTCAGAGTAGAGGAGACCGAGCCAGCCAACCAGTTACCATCGACATTACCATCCACTGCATCCTCAGCGGCCCAGTGCCACGTTAGATGGGGCTGGTGTCACTGGCTCCGTCAGCACCCCGATGACTTCAACTTCAGCCAGGTGTAATATATTTGTACCCGCAAGTTGGATGCGGACATAACGACCAGTCTGGTCTACCGTAAAATCCGTCGTCCGACCCGCCGTGCCAGGATAAACCAAGTCGATGACCCCAGCTTGATTTTGAGTCGCCGCAAGGTCTGTCGAGACGAATGGTGTGTCGGAGATCAATACGTGAAAGTTCGCGAGTCGATTCGAACAGCAGTCTGTACGATTCCAGACACGGATCTTGGAGATATCGACGATTTGGCCTAAGTCAACTTGCCACCAGGCTTGAGTCTCAGACAGAGTAGACGAGACCGAGCCAGCTAACCAGTTACCATCGACTGCATCCTCAGCAATTGGATTGTAAGCAGTATGACGATTGGGTCGAGGAAAAAGTGTCAGGTCTTGAATATTGAATTCAAAAAGCCTTATTGGAACGGTCTCTTCTTGTTGAGTCGAATATTAAAAAACCTCAAGATTCAAGCTTTGACACCTTTCCTCCAGATTCAAGCTTTGACACCTTTCCTCCTGTTAATAACAAAAGCAGGGCCAGTATCTCGCATCCATAGATCATTCATATTGAATTCAATTAGGTCAATGGGATATTTATGGAGACTTTGTTTACCAAGAAGACCCATGGCAATAGGGTAATCTTGTCTTCGTACAAGCATGGTTACAGGCTCGTAGTTGGCAAGGGTTTTCGCAATCTTTTCCAGGTTACGTTGAACTTCAGCTATCTGTTTTTTTGACCAGATATCATCACTGGCAATATAAGACATCCAGCTGCGTTTATGGGGAGCACTTTCATCGGGATAAACCATCGATTGCTATCAAGTGAACTTGAAGATTCAGCTCTGTTAGATGATAAGAACACGCCACCCCCTAGTAACAAGAGTGATTGGATGAATTTACGTCTTAATAGCATTATGGTTCCTTAAGGAATGGAAATTCAATAACTTTATCATCCTGACTCGTCTTTTTCCTCCTGAGAGAGTTTAATCAGAAGAAAAATCACTTCGCCAGAATGATAAAGTTATTAAATTTCCATTTCTAATGATTTGAAGCTTATATACGTCAGTGGTTTTTAACGGGCACAAAGCGGGCAGTCTCACTATGACTATTCTTGCACAAAACAACAGTATTTTTTGAGTCGCTGAACTTAACGTTCGATTGGCAGACCAGTGTATTTATGCCATCATGAGGCAATTATTAACTGATTCAAAATGAGGATATTGAATGCATAATGTGACCTTGATCAAAGGTGATGGAATTGGCCCTGCGATAATCGATACAGCGGTGAAGATTATTGAGGCAACAGGTGTTGCTATTAATTGGGAATTGGCTGAGGCAGGTATGGCAGCCTATGAGAAACATGGCACGCCACTTCCAGATACTACAGTCACATCGATAGAAAAAAATCGTGTTGCATTCAAAGGCCCGCTCACCACACCCATGGGCAAGGGTTTTCGCAGTATCAATGTCGAGTTGCGTAAACATTTTGACTTATATGCCAATGTGCGTCCTGCGCGTAGTTGGGCTGGTGTTGTTACACCATTCAAGGATATTGACATTGTTGTGGTGCGTGAAAATACCGAGGGACTGTATTCTGGTATCGAACATTATGTGGGTCGTGATCAGCGTGCAGCTGAGGCAATTAAGATTATTACACGCGATGGTTGTGATCGGATTATTGACTATGCATTCAAGTACGCGCGTGATAATAATCGTAAAAAAGTCACACTTGTACATAAGGCTAATATTCTAAAACTGACTAGTGGAATGTTTCTCGATGCTGGTAACGAAATCGCCGAACAATATCCTGACATTGAATATGACCAGAAAATTGTCGATGCAGTGTGTATGCACATGGTTATTGACCCTCATCAGTTTGATGTGATCGTAACCACTAATTTATTTGGCGATATTTTGTCTGATCTTGCTGCTGGTCTGGTTGGTGGGCTAGGATTGATTCCCGGCGCTAATATTGGTAAAGATGCAGCTGTTTTTGAAGCTGTTCACGGTAGCGCGCCGGATATTGCTGGAAAGAATATTGCCAATCCTTCAGCGGTGATTCTGGCTGCTATTATGATGCTACATCATTTAGGAGAATCAACGGCTGCACAGCGTATCCAAACAGCATTGGAGGCAGTGATAGAAAGTGGCAAATCAGTGACTCGAGATCTTAATCCACAAGGGGTTAGTACAACTGAGATGGGTGATGCGATTATTGCTGCTTTGTAACTATTTAAAACCAAATCTGTTGGTTGCCGTTTACGCCAGTAAAAAACATGTATATCCCTGAAGCATTCGTAGAACAGGATTTTGAAAAAATAACTAATTTGGTTAAAAACAATCCGTTTGGAATGTTAATAACTGAATATGACGGTTATCCATGCATCAGTCATTTACCATTCTTGTTTGAGCCGGATGTTGGCCCACATGGGAAATTAATTGGTCATATGGCAAAAGATAATCCCCAATGGAAATTCTTGATAGGAATTGAGTCTGTTGTTGTGGTTTTTAATGGTGTTCATGGATATATATCGCCAACCTTGTATGCAACTCCAGGTGTTCCGACGTGGAATTATGCCGTTGTACATTTACATGGAAAACCTATTGTGATTGAAGACCCGGCAGGGGTAGAAGATATACTAGATAAACTTACGGCTCACTTTGAGTCAAGTCAATTAAATCCTTGGGAGATGAGTTTTCCAATAGAGAAAAACAAGTTGCTACAAATGATTGTAGGCTTTGAGATAGACATTCAAACGGTTGAAGGGAAATTTAAGCTCAGTCAAAACCGCACAGCTCAAGAACAGCAAAAAATCATTAGTGAACTTGGTCAATCAAGTCATAATGGAGACGTTGAATTATCCAGATTCATGGAGTCGTATTATAGTTGAACGCCTTTGCTTTTGACTTGCTCCTAAGGAACGTGCATGAAATAACTTGAACATTCTGACTTGTCTTTTTGCTCCTGACCAAACGATCTCAGGTAGTGGCAAATATGTAAGTGGCTGCGCAAATAGGTAGGGTGCATTGTATGCACCTCAAGCACTGCAAACCTGTTAATGCGACAACAAAATGCTTTGTGGGATTTGGTGCATACAATGCACCCTACACAGTGATATCACTTAGTAAATTACCACTACCCGATTTCAATCGTCGCGTAGAACAACTATGCTCCTCTTGAGATCGTTTGGTCAAGAGCAAAAATCCTACGTCATAATTGTTCAACTTATTCCATGCACGTTTGTAGATCCGAGCTACGCTGATAGACTTCGTTGCTCTTCTAATCAATCGGTGAAGAACATATGAGCCAACAATTACAAATTGCCACATTATTACGACAGTTGACGCATGGAGTTTATGTGGTCGGCGTACGTGACGATTCCCGTGTCAATGCCTTTACTGCATCATGGGTGATGCAAGTGTCTTTTAACCCGCTTTTAGTCGGTCTCAGTATTAATCCTAAGCATAGTTCCTGGGCAATATTGGAACAGGGCAGGGTGTTCAGTCTCAATGTATTGAAAGACAACCAACTTGATCTGGCGATTCATTTTGGGTTGCCAGGTGATGCCAAGTTGGAATCAATTACCTGGCGACCAGGAGATGCTACTCAAACACCGGTTCTCGAGTCTGCTTTAGCCTATTGCGAATGCATTGTAGAGAACCATATTGAAGCCGGTGACCATCGATTAGTCACTGCTCGTGTCGTTAACGGAGCTGTCCTTGATGACTCTGCCGCACCGTTGCTCTATCAGTCAGCAGCGCATTTAGATGGTAGCCATGCATTGTTCCCCGACGGTTTTGAAATTTAATACTCAGAATCAACCAACGCCCAGAGACTATCTGAAAACCATACATGGGCTAATGTTTGCTGTTGTTAGCGCAGACCTTATTGAAACAGGACTCATTGTTAGTTGTTTACGGTATATTTCCACCTCACAAGGGTTGAGCAAGGTGTCAACCAATGATGCCAATCAATATTTGAAAATCAACTACCCGCAGTATTTACATTATTCAAAACAACTGGATGCAATTGTTCACGTAGTTTCTGAAGAGGAAATCCAGCAGCACTATCAACCGGTTGAGCGATTAAAACAGATATACAATCAGCCAGCTGACACTCTTGAAGCACTGACCGCTCAGGTTGCCACTTATTTTATTTCGCAAGGATTAGATGCAGATGCACTTGGTGTGAGTGGATCAATACTGATTTCAGCACATGGCCCAACATCTGATATTGACCTGGTTGTTTACGGTAGAGAAAATTTTTTCAAAGCGCGTAAAAGTCTACAACAATTATTTAACAACGAACCAGCCAATAACAACAAGAAACCACAGAGTCATATTCAACCGCTAAGTCATCAACAATGGCAAGAAACCTGGCAAAGACGTGGTTGTGATCTGTCTCTGGAAGATTATATTTGGCACGAACAGCGCAAATTTAACAAAGCCAGTATCAACGGTGTCAAATTTGATTTGTCCATGATCGAATCACCGTCAAACCATCATCAAACCTATCGCAAACAAGGGATGGTCTCTTTAAAAGCTGTCATTACTGATGACAGCAAAGCCTATGATTATCCCGCCAGTTACCTAATTGATCACCCAGAAATCCCCCAAATACTCAGCTATTCTGCAACCTATGCAGGTCAGGCTTGTTATGGTGAATCTATTGAAGCCAGAGGAATTGTGGAGAAATCCTTATCTGGAGATTGTCGTTTATTGATTGGTGACAGTCGTGAAGCAACAGGGCAGTATTTAAAGGTAGTGGAGTCGAAATAAAGTACCATTGTTATGTGATCTCTGCGTACATGACGCTAAATTTTTATGTGCGAAGAGTATAAAAAGACTGTTAGGAACGTGCATGGAATAACTTGAACAATTGTGACACAGGTTTTTTGTTTCTGACTAAGCGATCTCAAGAGGCGCATAGTAGTTCTACGCGAAGATTGAAATCGGTTAGACAGGAGCAAAAAGGCAAGTCAGAATGTTCAAGTTATTTCATGTACGTTCGATTTTGGATATCGAGCTAATCTCGAATAAATAGACCGTCTATTTAATCTAGGAGGCTGTCCGAGAATAGCCTACTGCGGAAAAGCGGATTGAGGCCCATTTTTCCGATTAAATTCGTTCAATACAGCAAGTATTCACCTCATTTAATCGAAAAAATAGACTCAAGACCGCTTTCTCTCGCTATGGCTTCTATTCTCGGACAGCCTCCTAGTAGTCTTTCAATGTGATATTACCTAATAATAAGTCGATTCCCATATCAATTAACATCTGACAACCGGACAATGAATTTCTTTTTCATATGCACTCTCAATAAAATATTGACTATTTATGAGAAAGTACTTTCAGATTAGGCGATATCAGATTGAAAGACTACTAGAGCTAAGTTGCGGCACCTTGAAGACAAACAACAATCCTGCACCAGTGGTCAAAGTTATTCCACGTTCCTAAGGAACGTGCATGGAATAACTTCAACAATTCACTTGTCTTTTTGCTCATCTTCGGTGTTGCGAAAACAGTTACATAGCTCACTATGCGCCTGTTTTCGCGCCTTGAATATGAACAGTAATTTGACAACAATGGCCTACGTCAATTATTCAAGTTATTCCATGCACGTTCCTCAGCTAATCGAAGCATTGATATCTAATGTTATGAATAGAGTGCGAGCGGTTTATCGAAATAAGTTGCAGATAAGCTTGTTCCGTAACGTATGAATAGTTAAAATTGTAGAACTTATATAAACAATTAGCGGAGTACCCACAAATGACTCTTAGTGTAGAAGAGAAGAGTGCTGTTATCAGTGAATATCAAACAGCTTCAGGCGATACTGGTTCAACAGGCGTGCAAATAGCCTTGTTAACCAAACGCATCACCACATTAGCGCCACATTTTGAAACCCATAAACACGATCATCATTCACGGCATGGTTTGCTGCGTATGGTCAATCAGCGGCGTAAACTGCTTAAATATCTCAAAGGTAAAGATGCTGAACAGTATAGTCAATTAATCCAGCGTCTTGGCTTGCGTAAGTAAAACTATCGCCAATCCAGAGCATCAGTACATCATTGCGGAGAGATCCGCTATCGTCAAGCAGAACAGGTAGTAAAAAAGTGAATCTAATTCGGAAAGAATTTCAGTATGGCGCGCATTCAGTCACCTTGGAAACAGGGCAAATAGCTCGTCAAGCTGACGGTGCTGTGATGATTAATATGGATGGTACTGTGTTGCTGGTGACAGTTGTTGCTAAAAAAGGCTCGATCAATAATGATTTTTTCCCGTTGACGGTCAATTATCAGGAGAAAGCATATGCAGCAGGTAAAATTCCGGGTGGCTTTTTCAAGCGCGAGGGTAGACCAAATGAACATGAAACTTTAATCTGTCGTCTCATTGATCGTCCAATTCGTCCCTTGTTTTCTGATGCATTTTCCAACGAAGTACAGATTATTGCGACTGTCATGTCATTGAATCCGGAAGTCTCTGCTGATATACCGGCGTTACTTGGTGCATCCGCTGCATTAGCGATTTCAGGACTGCCTTTCAATGGGCCCATTGGTGCAGCCCGTGTCGGTTATCGCGATGGACAGTATTTGCTTAACCCTGGTTGGGAAGAGGTGGAAACCTCTGATCTGGATTTGGTAGTCGCTGGAACTGAAGGGGCGGTGTTGATGGTTGAATCAGAAGCTGATTGCCTGCCTGAAGATGTGATGTTGGGTGCGGTAATGTTTGGTCATGAGCAAATGCAAGTTGCAATCAGTGTCATCAAAGAACTGGCAGCTGAAGTTGGTAAACCGCCAATGGACTGGACGGCACCTGAAATCAATATCGATCTGGTTAATCTGGTTAAAAGCGAAATCGGTGAGCAAGTGACAACCGCTTATCAGATTGCAGAGAAAGGTCAGCGACAAGATACCCTCAAAGTCTTGCGAACAGAGCTGGTTGAAAAACTTACAGCTGATGATCAATATGAAGCATCCGACATTTATTCGGTGATCGAAAAACTTGAAAAAGAGATTGTCAGAACGGCTATTTTACGCGATAAAAAGCGTATTGAT
This sequence comes from Methylococcales bacterium, assembly GCA_036478815.1. Taxonomy (GTDB): domain Bacteria; phylum Pseudomonadota; class Gammaproteobacteria; order Methylococcales; family DRLZ01; genus DRLZ01. The sequence continues at coordinate 11,153 of JAZGEP010000240.1, read as the reverse complement.
GGACGCACGCTTGCTGAGATTCGTGCTATTTCGGTGCAAACTGGTTTGCTTCCACGCGCCCATGGTTCGGCCGTGTTTACTCGTGGTGAAACTCAAGCGATCGTAGCCACAACACTGGGTACAGAGCGTGATGCACAAATAATCGATGGATTGGATCATGATTTCAAAGACCAGTTTATGTTGCATTATAATTTCCCCCCATTTTGTGTTGGCGAAACCGGATTTGTTGGCTCACCAAAACGCCGCGAAATTGGTCATGGCCGATTAGCCAAACGTGCAATCAAAGCCGTATTGCCGGATCCTGAAGAATTCTCTTATACATTGCGCGTGGTTTCAGAAATCACCGAATCAAATGGTTCAAGCTCAATGGCAAGTGTTTGTGGAACCAGTCTGTCGCTGATGGATGCAGGGGTGCCGATTAAAGCACCGGTATCAGGGATCGCCATGGGCTTAATCAAAGAAGGTGATGACTACGCTGTATTGTCCGACATCATGGGTGATGAAGATCACCTTGGTGATATGGATTTCAAGGTTGCAGGCACGGCAGATGGTCTCACCGCATTGCAGATGGATATCAAGATTGATGGGATTACCAAACAAATCATGCAATCCGCATTAGACCAGGCACGCGAAGGTCGTATACATATCCTTTCCAAGATGAATGAGGTGATTGAAACTCATAATGAGGAAATGTCCGACTATGCGCCACGGATCGAGGCTTTCTCAATTGATCCAAGTAAAATCCGCGATGTCATTGGTAAAGGTGGTGCAACCATCCGCAATATCACTGAACAAACGGGTGTCAGCATTGATATTTCAGATGACGGTGTCATCAAGATTGCCTCAGTTGATAAGGAGGCAGGTCAGGCTGCCAAGTCAATGATTGAAGATCTGACTGCTGATGTCGAAGTCGGCAAGATTTACGAAGGTCGTGTAGCACGCATCATGGATTTTGGTGCGTTTGTTAATATCATGCCTGGAAAAGATGGGTTGGTCCACATTTCACAAATCTCCCATGATCGCGTTGAAAAAGTTGAAGATCAGTTGTCAGAAAATGATGTGGTTAAAGTCAAGGTGTTAGAGATAGATCGCCAAGGCCGTGTGCGTTTAAGTATGAAAGCTGTTGATGACGAAACTGAATCTTCCGCTGAGTAAACAGTAATCTTAGACGTGCCTCCTAGTGCTCCGTCAACATTATGTTGACGGAGCACTAGCGCTTTGCGATGGTGATTGCAGCCATACTCTCCGCTAAAGCACCTGTCCCAAATATCGAGTTTATATGCAGAAGCTAGATATTAGGCAGCAATATTCCAATTGTTGTCTTCAATCATTGTTCTAAAATAATCAAAGAGAAACTTTGTTGTTCTTGTGGTAATCAGATTTATTCTGTCTCGCATGAAAAGTTAGGATCATGAGATGATAGGATTAAGCAATGACTAATCTGAAATCACATTCCCGTTTCGATGCCAATTGTAGACAGTGCCCCCGTTTGGCGAATTTTCTTGATCAAGTAAGCCTCAAGTATCCAGACTATCATGCGCGACCAGTTGCTACATTTGGTTCGGCAGAATCACGTTTGCTAATCGTTGGCTTGGCACCCGGTATGCATGGTGCAAATGCAACTGGTCGTCCATTTACTGGCGATTACGCTGGAATCTTGCTCTATGAAGCCCTGTATCAGTTTGGTTTTAGCAATCAAGCGCAATCAATTCATCTTAATGATGGTTTGCAACTGACTGATTGCAGAATTACCAATGCAGTGAAATGTTTGCCCCCTGCTAACAAACCAATCTCCAGTGAAGTCAATCAATGTAATACATTTCTGATGCGAGAAATAGGTGATTTGGCGGATGGTAGTGTAATTTTGGCGTTGGGAACCGTTGCCCATAAAGCAGTTGTCAAAGCCTTGCAGCTTAGACAAGTGGATTTCCCTTTTGCGCATAATACAGCTCACCAGTTAAGCGGAAAAGTATTGGTTGATTCCTATCACTGTAGTCGTTACAACGTAAACACCAAGCGCTTGACGACAGAAATGTTTCACGACGTTTTTAAGCGTATTCGAACTTTATTGGCTGAATGAACGAAGTGCAACCTGATTCACAGAATGCATTTGATTTGGAGACGTTTCTAGCCAATTTGAGCCGTAGTTGTGGTGTTTATCAGATGCTTGATAAATCCACTAAGGTCATCTATGTCGGTAAAGCAAAAAATCTCAAGAACCGGGTTTCCAGTTATTTTCAGTTACGCGATAGTGGTGCCAAGCAGCGAGCCATGGTTGCTCAGATTAAATCAATTGAAATTACCGTTACTCATACAGAAGGCGAAGCGTTATTGCTAGAAAGTCAGCTGATTAAAAAGTATAAGCCGCGCTACAATATTTGTTTAAGAGATGATAAAAGTTTCCCTTATATTTATATTTCTACTCAACATGATTTTCCACGTCTGGCATTTCATCGTGGCGCCAAAAGCAATGGCAAGTATTTTGGTCCTTATCCCAGTGCTGGAGCAGTACGACAGAGTCTCAAACTGCTGCAGAAAATTTTTCCTGTGCGCCAATGCGATGATAGTTATTACAATCATCGTTCACGGCCTTGTCTACAATATCAAATCAAACGCTGCTCAGCTCCTTGTGTTGGACTAATCAGCAAACAAGCTTATGCCGAAGATGTTGTGAGTAGCGTGCGTTTTCTTGAAGGCGGCGGCAAGCAGCTGATTGATCAATTGATCAATCGTATGGAAACAGCTTCTGATAAACAGGAATACGAGACCGCAGCACGCTATCGAGATCAAATTGCGACGTTACGCAACGTATTGGAACAGCAATTTGTCAGTGTTGATCAAGGTGATCTCGACTTGGTGGTTTGTGCAACTAAAATGAATATAGCCTGTGTGTTAGTTTCCTTTTTTCGCGGAGGACAACAATTAGGTCATCGAACGTTTTTTCCCAAGTTGCCAGAGGAAATTGGTCCACAACAAGTATTACAGGCTTTCTTACCACAATATTATCTCCATAACGCGATTCCAGAACGCATTATTGTTGGGCATGTTGTGCAAGATACTGATTTAATCGCTGATGCTCTGCGCAACAGAGCGAAACACCCTGTACAAATCAGTCATCATGTTCGTAGTGAGCGGAGACACTGGCTGGATATGGCTCAAACCAATGTTAAGCACGCACTCATGTTAAAATTAGCAGATCGACAAGGCATGTCGGAACGTTTTGACAATCTAAAAGATTTATTAGGATGTGAACAGTTAAAACGTATTGAGTGTTTTGATATTAGTCATACAATGGGCAGTCAAACAGTGGCTTCATGTGTTGTATTTGATGCGGAAGGAGCCGTTAAATCAGCCTATCGACGTTTTAATATTACTGGAATTGAGCCGGGAGACGACTATGCAGCAATGGCACAAGCTATTTTACGCCGCTATAAACGTGTGGAAAAAGGTGAATTTGAAAAACCTGATGTATTATTAATTGATGGTGGGAAAGGTCAACTGGGTATCGCACGTGATGCTTTGGAGCAGCTTGAAATAGCAGATATTCTTGTCGTTGGCGTTTCAAAGGGACCCGATCGAACACCGGGTATGGAGAAAATTCACTTATTAGGCGACAATAGTCAGTTACAGCTAGAGCCTGGTGCTCCTGCTAAATTGTTGATTCAGCAAATACGTGATGAAGCACATCGCTTTGCAATTACCGGACACCGGCAACGCCGAGCTAAAGCAAGCAAGCAATCGATACTTGAACAGATAGAAGGTGTTGGACCAAAGCGACGCCAGAATTTGTTAAAACAGTTTGGTGGATTAAAGCAGATTACTACGGCCGGCGTTGATAGTTTGTGCCAGGTTGAGGGAATTAACCGCGAACTCGCTCTAAGGATTTATAATGTATTTCATGGTCATGAATAATAATAATGATTAAACTCACTTTACCATCTCAGCTAACACTATTACGCATACTACTGATTCCTGTATTGGTGGTTTGTTTCTATCTTCCTTGGCAGTGGGCAGGGTTATTAGCATGGTTTGTATTCTCAATAGCTGGAATTACTGACTGGCTGGATGGATATTTGGCAAGAAAACTTGGTGAAAGTTCTGCTTTTGGAGCTTTTCTAGACCCGGTTGCCGATAAGCTGTTGGTCAGTGCAACATTGGTGTTATTGATCGAGACCGAGCATACTCTGTACCTGACCATCCCGGCACTGATCATTATCGGGCGAGAGATCGTTATTAGCGCACTGCGTGAATGGATGGCTCTAAAGGGTGAACAACAAGCTGTGAAGGTATCTGATTTGGGTAAATGGAAAACCGGAACACAGATGCTTGCAATTGGAGGTTTATTAATGTACCAGAGTCTGCCTTGGCTGTTTATTCAAGTGGTGTCATACGGCAGTTTATATGTGGCAATGGTATTAACCATTGTTACAATGATACAATATATCCGTTCTGCCTCCCCTTATTTTAAAGGTTAACAGGCTAATTTGAAGTTCTACAGATACAGTTTTGGAAACTGGCAATAACCCACCTATTTGGTATATAATTTTTGTGTGTCTTAAGTCTTGTTGCGTAGGGGCATAGCTGGCTATGTAACCGAAAAACAAGACTTAAGACGGACAAAATGCAAGTAAAGTGGACGGTCATTTATTGGCCAGTTGTTTTAGGAGCGAAAATATAATAACTTCCGGATATTGAGGCAGGATTTTTGTTCGTATTCAAAGCGTAGAAACGGGCGCATAGCTGGCTACGCAACTGTTTTTACAACGCGGAAGACGGACAAAATGACAAGTCAAGATCCGGAAGTTATTAAATTCTCACTCCTTAGGAGTGAGGATATAATAAGTTACCGAAATTTGGCGCAGCATTTTGCTTTCACAGGAGTACTCATAAAATGGGCACAGAGCAGGCTACGCAACTATTTTATGAGTGCTTCTGTGGGATCAAAATGGATGTCAAAATCGAGAAGTTATTAAATTCTCACTCCTTAAGACTGAAATCCAATTTATTTAAACGGGGAAATACAATGCTTAAGAAAAGGTTTTTGAAAACTAAATGTAAAGTAACCTTTGAAACTCTTGAGAATTTTGAAGCTAAATCAGTAGCATTAGTAGGTGATTTTAACAATTGGGAGAAATCCACAACACCAATGAAACGCCTGAAATCAGGCATCTGGAAAACAACAATTGATTTGGATAAGGACTCAACCTACCAGTATCGATATCTGATCGACGGTGTTAAATGGGAGAATGATCAGTCTGCTGATGATTACGTTCCCAATAATGTTGATGGCGATAATTGTGTTGTAATAACCCGTGAAGCATAATTATACATTGATGCAATTGGTCTGAGAATTACTCCATGAACATGGCAGTCTACTAAGTGATAAACTCATATGCGAGTTTAGTGTTACCAACTTAGAGGAAAATACTACTGTAAATTTTTGATCATCTAGAGTTAATATTGACGGAATTCCTTCTTCAGCAATATCCCTATAATCTCCTGAAATTAACTTTCAGTAAGTATCGTGTTGAGTTTGACGCGAATTATCTTGATGTAATCGTCGGTAATCAAAATTATTACGGTGAATTTAACTGCACGACAGAACACATTATTTCCACTAATTCCCTCGGTTCTCGTGGGTATTCATGCTTGGACGATCCTGTGTTCCATGATGGAGGAGCGTCACAAACTGCATTCAAGTGCAGAGCACCACTGCCATTAAGTGTAAGAGATCATTTCAGTATATACAGTAGGTTGGGTTAGGTGTGCTAAATCAAAAGGCCTGAATTATCAACAAACAATGCGCACACCTTAACCCAACAAAGGCTTTTGCGCTAACAAACGCTGCTGTTGGGTTACGCTATCGCTAACTCAACTATTGATAATAATTCATTTTTCTTAACATAAAAGTAGTTGCACCGAGCATGGGGACGATCAAGCATACCAGTTCCGATACTTGATAGGTGGTGTGTTCTGAGAGAATCAATAAATTAGCCGATAACTATGTAGGCAACAATCTCGATGGTTATAATTCTATTTTGTAATTCCACGAAACTTAAAGACACAACTTTAATAACTTAATAGGAAGTCAAAATGATCAAGAAGATAATATTATTATTGTTACTATTATTTGGTTTGAATGCTTATGCACTTAATATCGATAAAAGCATGTCAGGATCATGGTTTGATCAAGCCAACCCAGGCCAGGGGATTAATATTGAAATTCTATCAGGAAATCGAATTCTGATTTACTGGTACACATATGACAAAGGTAATCCTTTGTGGTTGACTGGCGTTGGTACTTATCAAGGTGACAAGGCTGATATTGAGTTATCGCAGTTTGATGGAAGTAATTTCGGGATTAATCATAATCATAATTTGGTATCAAGCAAACTGTTTGGTTCTTTGAGTATCACATTTGATTCCTGTAATACTGGCAATATGACGTATAATTCTGTTCAAGGTTTAGGTAGTGGTTCAATCAATCTTGACCGGCTGACTGAAATTACTGAATTGCCATGTGTAGTGCCAACAACACCCACAACACCGTTTAGCCAGAATGTCACAGATACGAATGGCCTGAGAATCACACCAAGGACATGCAATCTACTTGGCGAGACGCTTACCTGTGAGTTTAGTGTTACTAGCTTGGTGGAGGATGTTGATGTAAGTTTTACTGCCCAGTCAATGGTAAATAGTGCTGGTATTGTACATGAACCAACGAGTCTAACTCTTGGGTTAGACACTAGGAGCTCAGTACCAGGGCAAGCGGTGGAGCAATCACTCACTAGAGAAGTCCCTGTAATCGGTAATGTAATATTTTCCGGAATAACCGCTTCAATACAAATGGTTGATCTTCTAAAATTGAGTTTTCGTAAATCTGATATAGAATTTGATGTAGATTACTTTGATGCAATTGTAGTTAATCAGAATTAATATAACGATTAAACTGTGACGTTGATCAGGAATAATATTCGGCTCTAGGAGGCTGAATATTCAGTCTGGAAAATACAGGCGATTAGCGATTAAGTTAACGATACAAAAGTGTAGCGGATACGTTTTAAAACTCAGTGTGCTTGATTGTTACACTGAGTTATTTTTTTGTGGCTGAAGTAAAAAGTATCCCTGTTTTTGATCGCGTTTAAATTAATACTATGGTGTGTTTTCAATAGGAATCAACAGTATTTTTCTATACATATGTTCCCATGTTCCTTGTCACTACCATTCGGTGAAGAAAAAAGTCTGATTATCAATAGGTTTGTGTTATCGATAGTGTAACCCAATAAATGTTGCTACTCAGCTTACCCTCTATTGTGTCCAAGATCTGCGTTGAAAGTGCTCATTTACACTTGTAAACTCTGTGCTTTCGCCTTACTTGGACTAAATAGAGGGCAATTTGAGCAGTTACTGATTACGCCGAGTAGTTACTAAATGTATATGTCCATACAAGCGCTGCTGTTGGGTTGTGGTACGTTCATAAGTTGTTGAAAACTGCTACTATTTTGTATTTTAATTTGATGATAGTGGCACAGAGCTTAGGAACGAGAAAATCATTTTTTGAAGCAATTAATTTCTGGTAGACTTTCCAGTTACGCATTACAAATAAAGATAGCTTTGGAGAAAAATAATAATGAGAATCATTTTGGTCGGCAGTCCTGGCTCAGGCAAAGGTACTCAGGCACAATATATTTGTCAGCAATATAACATCCCGCAAATATCCACAGGTGATATGCTCAGAGCTGCTGTTAAAGCAGGTACACCGCTGGGTCTTAAGGTCAAGTCTATTATGGATTCTGGAGCACTGGTTTCAGATGATCTAATATTGGAATTGATCAGAGAGCGTATTCAGCAACAAGACTGTATTAATGGTTTTTTATTGGATGGATTCCCACGCACGCTGGCTCAAGCTGATGGGCTTGCAGAGATGGGTATTCGATTGGATTATGTGCTTGAAATTGATGTTGATGACACTGAAATTATTCAACGTCTCAGTGGTCGACGAATTCACCCTGGCTCAGGTCGAGTTTATCATATTGAATTCAATCCACCGAAAAAAGATGGTGTGGATGATGAAACAGGTGAATTGTTAATCCAGAGAGATGATGATCAAATCGATGTTATCAAACAAAGACTAGAACTTTATCATCAATTAACTAAACCTCTCATTAATTACTATTCAGAAATTGCTGATAAGGATCCCTCGTTGACTTTTGTTGCAGTAAAAGGTGTTGGGTCAGTTGATCAGATCACAGCAAGAATACAAAAAGTCCTGGATGGTGTATAAACCGAGTATTTGTTGCTCTGAGTGCTCTGTAACTCAGATTGTCCGCTGTATTGTTCTAGAGTCAGGCTAAAGCAGTGAGCTTACAGATGTCAATGAGTACTTTCAACGCAGCGACTGGACAACCTAGGAGACTGTTCGAGAATAGAAACCTACTGCGGAAAAGCGGGTTTTGGCCCATTTTTCCGATCAAATTTGTTAAATACAACAAGTATTCGCCTCATTTAATCAATAAAATGGCCTCAAAACCGCTTTCCCTCCCTACGGTTTCTATTCTCGGACAGCCTCCTAGGAGGCTGAGTTGTTACTATAAAACCAACTCTAAATTACACTGATAATCAAATTATCCACTATTTACTGCCTATGAATTTAAGTTGCGCTGATTTACTTGCCACACTCAAAACTGAAGCAATTACAGCTAAGTTAACAGGCAGTGACAATGCTATTCAGTCCATTGAACCGATAGAATCCTGCTCTCCAGGATCACTTACCTTTGCAGAGAAGCCTCAGTACCTGAGCAAAGCACTACAACAGCGAGTGGCTGCTGTTGTAGTCCCAGATAACATGGTGACGGACGAATTGGATCTTGGCAATACAGCGTTGATTCAGGTTAAAGACGTGCGGGTTGCATTGGCGTATATTCGTCAACATCATGATGATAATCCCTACCCAAATGAATGGACTCGTATTCACCCATCAGCTGTTATTCATGAGAGTGTTTCAGTGCCTGATACAGCAGTCATTGCCCCAGGCGCTGTGATCAGTTCTGACGTTATTCTGGGAAACCATGTTGTTATTATGGCCAATGCTGTGATTGAGAACAAAGCAGAAATAGGGGAGGGTAGTGTTATTCATTCTGGTTGTGTGATTGGTTGGGGTTGTGAAATCGGAGTTGATGTTATTATTAAAGCTGGTGCAATCATTGGTGCTGAAGGACACGGGTTTGCACGTGACAGCGAAGGGCATTTTCACAGAATTCCACAGCGCGGTAAGGTGGTTATCGAAGATAATGTAGTGATTGGAGCTAACTGCACAATCGATCGTGCAACTTACCATCAAACTCGTGTACATCGCGGTTGCATTATCGACGCACAATGTCATCTCGCGCATAATGTGGTTTTAGATGAGGATTGTGCACTGGTTGCGCAAACAGGTATTGCCGGTTCCAGTCGCTTTGGAAAGCGAGTAATGGCATCTGGTCAGACCGGTGTGCTTGATCATGTTAACGTACCGGATGACACAGTGCTGGTTCACCGGGCGGGGGTGATCAACAGTATTAAAGAGTCAGGGATGTATGCCGCAACTCCGCCTCAACCATTTGCGCGCTACCTAAAGAATATTGCAGTTTTTCAGCGCCTTGCTGATGTTTGGGATCGACTACGCGCACTTGAGAAAAAAGTTAACGCATTGGATGACAAATAGTCATCAGATTATGTATTCAGAATGCTAACGGTTAGCGATCATTCTCGAGATGTTGCCGGATTTACCTATGTCTATCCAGTTATCTCCAGACGTACCAATGGTTTATCAATTGGCATCAATCTCAATCCCAATAACGCCTGTAACTGGCGTTGTATCTACTGCCAGGTTCCTGATCTGAAGCGCGGTAGTGCGCCAACCATTAATCTTCAATTATTAAGTACCGAATTGCTTAGTTTGCTTGATGATGTTCAACATGGTGATTTTTATAAACGCTTCGAAGTGCCTCATCATCAACGACAAATTCGCGATATTGCAATCTCAGGTAATGGCGAGCCAACCAGTGCTCGAGAATTCTCAGATGTCGTTGTTTTGTTAGGGCAAGTTGCTCAACAAGCCAGTTTGCTTGGGAAAATCAACATTGTACTTATCACCAACGGTAGTTTGATGCATCAAGCACAGGTACAGATCGGACTCAGTCTATTGGCACAACTGGATGGAGAAGTTTGGTTCAAACTGGATCGTGCTACAGATTCTGGTATGCGTGAAATCAACAATGCAGCCTCTGGTATGAAACGGGCGCAAAATAATCTCGGTATTGCTTTAAAACACTGTCCTCTATGGATACAAACTTGCCTTTTCGCGCTGGATGGACAATCTCCATCAGCCGCTGATTGGCAAGCCTATTTGAGTTTGCTCAGTGTATTTAGGAATACAGATCATCGACCACTTGGCGTGTTGCTCTATGGATTGGCTAGACAGTCACTTCAACCAGAAGCATTAAGCCTGGAACGATTATCTGAGGTGCAAATAGAATATTATGCTGAGTCGATACGTGTTATTGGTTATGAGGTGAAAGTGAGCTATTGACACTTGATTGTTTGGAGTTATGTTGACCGATCTGAGATGAGTCGATTCGAGTTAAATTAGGGCTGCAAAAAAACAAGGGAAAAGATTGTGATGATTGAAAATCTCAATGCTTTTCCCTGTTGTTGGATCTTATAAACGCTGGGTTACTTCTTGTCTAGGAGGCTGTCCAAGAATAGAAGCCGTAGCGAGGGAAAGCGGTTTTGAGTCCATTTTTTTCGATTAAATGAGGCGAATACTTGCTGTATTTAACGAATTTAATTGGAAAAATGGGCCAAAATCCGCTTTTCCGCAGTAGGCTTCTATTCTCGGACAGCCTCCTAGCTTATAGGCTACAGAGAATTAACCGCGTTTAAATCTTCTAGAGCCTGCTCTAAACGAGTCGCCATTGCAACTTCGCCAGCACGTTGCCAAACTCGTGGGTCATAATATTTTTTGTTTGGTTGATCTTCACCCTTGGGGTTACCAATCTGTCCTTGTAGAAAAGCTTCGTTTTCCTTGTAGTAGTTCATCACACCGGCCCAGGTAGCCCATTGGGTATCTGTGTCGATGTTCATTTTAACCACACCATAACTAATGGATTCCT